>JANNRD010000630.1:0-12145 GCA_031401095.1 Acidobacteriota bacterium | reverse complement strand
CGAGCCGCGGGCAAGCGCGAAGGCCACGACTTCAGCGTAGTGCCGGACCGCAGGGACGCGATTTCGCAGGCGATCTCCATGGCGGTGGATGAGGATTCGATCCTGCTCGCGGGCAAAGGCCACAACGGCTGTGACGCGCTGCTCGCAGGACAAGCGACTTGAGCGCAACTTCCTCCTCGCACCTGAACGCGATTTCTGCGACATAGATGGGCAGGATCGAGCTGGTCGCGATGTCCTCGGGGAGGTTGACCGCGTCCTTCTCGGTCGTCAGGATCGCCTCGGCACCGGCGGCCTCCGCGGCTTCGACGAACGCGCTTACCTCCTCGCGGAGATAGCGATGGTGATCGCGGAACCTGCGTCTAAAGACAACACTCATGCCGAAGTGTTCGAGATCGGCGAGAAACCGTTCGGGACGCGCGACCCCGGATATCATTGCAACAGGGCGTCTCGAAAAGACCATCGGGCTGACTCGCGCGTTGCTCTCATCGAGCCGACGTAGACTGGTCAGATCATGATACGCGTAGAAGACAGGAGTCCCAGCCCGGCAATACTGACTGATCAGACGCCTGACCTCGGCCTGATCAAACGCCTCGTCGGACCTGGTGACGATGACTGCATCGGCGCGACGGAGGCTGGTCAATGGTTCGCGTAACCGCCCAAATGGGACCATCCTCGCACCGCCGACGGGATCGCTCGCATCGATCAGGACAAGATCTAGATCGCGATCAAGGCCGAGGTGCTGATAACCATCATCCAAAAGAAAGACAGAGACCGGGGCCCGGTCTTCAATCCACTTTCCCGCAGCCACCCTCTTCTTGCCGACAACCACCCGGACACCGGGACAGGACGATGCCAGCAGAAAGGGCTCATCCCCCGCTGTGGATGGGTTTGAGAGAATCGCTTCCGTGTTTGCCACCTCAACCACACCACGGCTTGCGCGTCGGTAGCCACGACTGAGAACTGCGACTTCATGTCCTTCACCCTGCAGGTAACGTGCGAGGTATGCCGCGAGGGGCGTCTTCCCCGTTCCACCAACGGTCAGATTGCCAATGCTGATCACGGGACTGCGGAGGTGGCCGGACTTGAGATAGCCGCTTTGGTAGAGTGCAATTCGCGTCCTGACACCAAGCTCGTAGAGCTTGGCTGGCACGAACAGGACGGCACGTGTAAATGGCGATTGAATCAATTGCTGGTCCCGGCGCGCACAATCAGGGTCTCGACAAGGGAGACGAGGCGGCGCGTCGCCCCTCGCCCGGCCTCGATCGTATTCTGAGCATTGAGGCCGAGGCGCGTCGCGTACTCAGGGTCTACCAGAATACCCTTCAGCTTGAAAGCTAGTTCCTCCGCGAGGCCTGCTGTCGGTCCACTGTGAAGTTGAACCAAGGCATCGTTCCGGAGAAAGGTCGCCGTTATGTCGCGGAAATTATCCATGTAGGGCCCGACGACGATGGCTCGGGCGTGAAGGGCGGGTTCAAGAATGTTATGACCACCCCTTGGGAACAGACTACCACCGATAAAGACCACGGACGCGAACCGAAAGAGCCGGCTCAACTCACCGATCGAGTCAAGCAGGATCACTTCCGGACTCGGCGCCACAATTGCCCTCGACATCTCCGCGGCAGTGGATCGGCGTATGAAGCGCAGTCCGCTCGCCTCAAGGAGTTGAGCGACCTTCTCAAACCGGTCTGGGTGACGTGGTGCGATCAGCAACCGCGTCTTGGTCAATCCCGGTGATTGGCGCAGAGCCTCGAAACTCCGAAGGACTAACTCTTCTTCACCATCGACCGTGCTGCCAGCAATGAGCAAGGGTCCCTCGCCGGGGTCAAGGATGCTCTCGAGAAGCAGCATTTGCTCGTCTGATTTCGTCTCAGCCCTGATTGCTTCAAGATCGTACTTGACGTTGCCACAAACGCTCACGCGATAAGCAGGGGCACCGAGCAGTCGGGCGCGCTCGGCGTCGGTCTCACTCTGCATCGCAAAATGTGAGACCTTGGCCAAGATGGGTTTTGTCAGAAACCGGAGACGTCGCCCACGTTGGAATGATCGATCCGAGATTCTTCCATTGGCGACCAAAACGGGAATTGCTTTCTGTTCGCAGAGCCAGAGAAAGTTGGGCCACAACTCTGACTCCATGAGCACGACGATCTGAGGATTGATGAGCTCTATGGTTCGACTCGCGGAGAATCTCCAGTCGAACGGGAAGTAACCGAACGCATCAGCAGAAGTGATGCGGGAACGAGCGACGGCCTGCCCAGTGACAGTGGTCGTTGAAACAACGATCCGGTGGTCCGGGTACCGAGATCGCAAGGCATTGACAAGAGGAATCGCCGCCAGCGCCTCACCTACCGAGACTGCGTGGAGCCAGAGGGTGGGGCGACCATCTGACTTGAGTTCGTTTGGCAGGTACCCGAGACGTTCGAAGAGATTGGCGAGATATTTGCTGGTGTTGATCGACTTGTAGGCGAAGTAGGGGAGGAGGATGACAAAGAGAAGAGCCAGCGTGAGACTGTAGAGAAGGTACATAACCAACGAGTAGGTCGTCTCGCCCAACCAAGCGAGCTATCCACCCGCTACCGGGCGCAGCAATTCTCCCAGATTGCTCAACTCGTTAGGATCTTGCTCGGAGATCCCTCCAGACTGGGCCTGCGATGTTCTCATTTCGCGCGTTCGATATAGCTCCCATCCTCGGTGTTGACACGGATTCTATCGCCTTCCTTGACGAAAGGGGGGACCTGAATCGTGATGCCCGTTTCGAGCTTCGCTGGCTTGTTGACATTGCTCACCGTTGCGCCCTTGAGTTCAGGCTCGGTTTCGATGACGGCAAGCTCGACAGCGCTTGGCAGCTCGATGCCAATCGGCTGGCTTTCAAAGAACTCCACTCGAATAAGCGTCTCGGGCAGCAGGTAGCCAACGAAATCACCGAGATATTCGGCATCAAGACCAATTTGCTCGTAGCTCTCCGTATTCATGAAGTGATAGGTTGACCCATCATTATAGAGATAGGTCATCTCGTGCTCTTCCAGAAGTGCGCGCTCGACGCTTTCGGTCGACCGGAAGCGATGTTCGGTTGAGCTGCCCGTCTTCAGGTTACGTAGCTTGGTCTGGACCATCGCCCGCAGGTTGCCCGGCGTGTGATGATGAAATTCAAGTACTTTGTGCGGCGAGCCATTATGAATGATTGTCATGCCACGTCGGATGCGGCTTGCCTGGATAGCCATAAACTTTCCTGATGCTCCTCTAGCTGCGGATAGTGAGATAGATCAAACACAATAAGATAGCGGTCGGCCGTGACAGGGTCAAGGCCGACAAACCTCCTGTCCGGGTCGTGGATCCACTCAACTCCTGGAATCGATGGCATGGGGTCGATGGCATGGGGGCCACGCCTTGCCGTCACGCATCCGTCGGAGACGCGCAAGCTGAAGCCTAAACTCTGAACCTTCGTGCCGGGTAAGGCTCTGCTCGACTGCTGGTACACGACCGGCGCGATTCCCGATCTTACTGCGAGCCGTGATTTCGTGCTATCTTTCGCTCTACTGAATGCGGGTCTCAACCGTAGATCGGGGACAGGGAATCAGAGATGAAAATTGAAGGCACGCACCTCGTCACCTCAATGCGAGCGGATCTTTGGCGGCTCATGATCGATCCGGAGGTCCTCAGAAGATCCGTTCCTGGTTGCCAGTTGCTCGAGGCTTCACCCGACGGTTCATACAAGCTGACCCTCAAAGCGGGAGTGGGCTCGATCAAGGGCATCTTCACGGGGACCATCCGACTCGAAGAACTGCGCGAACCGGAACACTACCGCATGATCGTCGACGCCAAGGGAAGCGCGGGCTTCGTCAAGGGGTCTGGTGCGCTTGACCTCGCCGAACAGGGCGATGAGACGCTCATCACCTACTCCGGCGATGTCAACATTGGGGGAACCATCGCCAGCATCGGCCAACGGATGATCCAGTCATCTTCGAAGATGATGGCAATACAGTTTTTCACGGCGATTGAAGCCGAGGTTGCGGCTGCCGCAAAGGCCCGCCAGTCATCGAGCCCGGTGGTGCCACCCACGCAAAGTTTTTTCGCAATGCCCTGCGATGGCTCGCAGGGAGACTCCGACGCTGGCTGAAGCGCACCTGAGAATGCCTCGCCACGTGGACAAACCCCGCGATCGCAGAACAACCCTGACGTTCTCATCCACTCGCGCCGCCACATCTTGGTAATGATGTTTTACGCCTACTCGAATCTGCGACCGCGCTGCTGGGTAGTCGCAGGTCTTTTCATCCTTCTCTCTGCAGTTTCCGGACGTGCCGCCGAACCGGGTGTAGTCCTGAGGGGCCACCTTAGCCCATTCCCCGGGCCCAACCGCTATGGCGATGTGTGGGGCGAGGGCAACTATGCGTACCTCGCGTCGTACAACGGCAACGGGGTCATGATCATAGACATCTCCAACCCTTCGGCGCCGGTCCTTGCTGGTTACTACAATCCAGCCGTGGGTGGGCGGTTCCAGGATGTCGTTGTCATCAAGGGAATTGGGTACTTTTCCAGTGAGAATGGCGGTGGAGTCCACATCGTCGATGTCCGCCAACCCGCGAGCCCGGTTCTCATCGGTCAGATCAGCCCTGCGATTGGCGGGTATTCCCTGGTGCACGAGCTCGCATTTGCCGAGGGGCTTCTCTACGAAGCCGACTCGCGTACGCCTGTCGTCAAGGTCTTCGATGTCACTAACGCCGCTGCGCCACTCTTTGTGCGGAGCATTCAAACGACCGACACTTTCTTCATCCACGCCATCACAGCCATCAACGGACGTCTCTACACTTCTGGATGGAGTGGTCGGACAGACATCTGGGATGTGACGAACATTCGACTAGCGCCCCCAACTCTGCTTGGCGTCGTCCTGACCGGGGAACGTTCGCACAGCAGTTGCGTGGGCAGTGACGGACGCTTGCTGGTGAGCGCCCGAGAGACCATCAACGGAGACGTTCGTATCTTTGATATTTCCGATCCAGGACAACCAATAATGCGGTCAGCCATTAATGCGCAGACCCTGGGTATCAATGCGTTCACCCCCCACAATCCCTATCTCGTTGGGAATCTACTATTTGTTTCATGGTACCAGGCGGGACTCCAGGTGATCGACATCAGCGATCCCTCGGCTCCGAAACTGGTCGGCTCCTTTGACACATTTGACGAAGGGACAAGCGGGGTCAGCGGCTATCAGGGAAACTGGGGAGTTTTTCCTTTTCTAGGGCTGGATCGAGTCCTCTTAAGCGACCTCGACGGCGGGCTCTTTATCGTCGATGCAACTGCGACGACGCCATTTCCGCGTACCGTCTCGGCAGCAAGCTTTACTCCCGGCGCAGTCGCGGCAAAGGCAATCGTCGCCGCATTCGGTACTGACTTGACGGCGAACACGAGCACTGCCGGCGTTCTGCCGTTGCCGACGTCGCTGGGCTCGACAACGGTCAAGGTGATCGATAGCCGCGGAATTGAACGCCTGGCGCCGCTCTTCTTTGTCTCTCCCACTCAGATCAACTATCAGATTCCGGCCGGCTCCGCCGAAGGACCAGCCGCTGTTGTGGTGACCGGTAGCAGCGGCAGGATTTCGAGTGGAGTGACGATCATCAAGGCGACGGCGCCCGCCGTTTTCACGCAGAATCAGAATGGGGAGGGCGCAGCCGCTGCGATCGACGGTTTGACGAGTGCAGCAGCTCCGTTCGCCGCGACGAGCGCGAATGGAATGCCCAATGTTATTGCAGTCTTCGCTAGCGGGTTGGGTGAAGACGCGACGGATATGAATGGTGATGTTTCGGCCACAGTGGAAGCGCTCATCGACGGCATCTCGGTGTCTGTTCTTTATGCCGGCCGGGCACCCGGGTTCACGGGGCTCAACCAATTGAACATCGTGCTGCCCGTGGGAGTTGCTTCGGGGACCCACTCACTGGTGGTCAAAAGAGCAGGGATTGCTGGCCGGACTGTCACCATTCAGACGAGATGACGAGCACCTGAGTGCGATTCACTTTGACAAAGAACATGCTTCAGCGGCCACCGCAATCGCGGACTCAAGCTGGCCCGTCTTTGTGCCACCGCCTTGCGCGAAGTCCGGTTTGCCACCACCCTTCCCACCAAGCTGATCACAGGCGGCACGCATCAGCTGGCTCAAGTCGAGACTGAGGTCAGGCGACCTTGCGAAGACCAACCTCGCTGTCCCACCATGACAGGTCCCGAGGAGCGCGACGGTGGCGGCGTGCTCAGCGAGCCGATGTGCCAGTAGCTTGAGGTCATCGAGATCTCGACCCTCGAAGATTTGGCTGACTATTCTCCGACCGAGTTTCTCATCTGTCGCTTCGATCAGTTCCCGGGCCTCCACGACAGATGCGCGTTCGGCAAGCTCCCGCGCACGCCGAGTGAGGGCCTTGTGCTCTTCAAACTGCCTGGCCACCGAGTCATCCGCATCATCGCGTGCGACGCTGAACCGTCGGGCAATTGCGGCTGCGGTTCGATTCGCGCGACGATAGTCATCCAGCGCTCGAACGCCGCAAACGAATTCAAGGCGCAGCATGCGCTTTGCTCGTTCCCAATTCCGAACTGCAATCAACCCGACTTCCCCGGTCCGTTGCGCGTGAGTGCCCCCACAAGGCGACCAATCGAAATCCACTATCTCGATCACTCGGACACAATCTGAGACAAAGCTTTCCTTCCGCAACGGCAATCGCGATGCCTCCTCTGGACTCATCTGATGAGTGCGGATTTCGCGGTCGTCAAAGACGATCGCGTTGGCGATGTCTTCAGCACGCTCGATAGCGATCGGAATCTCATCAAGAGTTGCGTCGAGCGCAAGGTCTATCTCGGCAACGCGATCGGTGATGCGAAAGCCGCGTGTCTCGGCGCCAAAGAGCTGAAAGAAGGCTTGCGAAAGGATATGCTGTCCGGTGTGCTGCTGCGTCACCTGACGACGGTGCTGCTGATCGATGACACCGAGCACTTCCTCCCCCTCACTAAAACTCGCGTCACCGGAAACAAAGTGCTGGATGGTCCCGTCGTCGGCCAGTTGCACATCGGTGACATCGAATTGACCGATCTTGCCCCGATCCGCGGGCTGGCCACCCCCTAGAGGGTAGAAAGCAGTCTGATCGAGAACAACGATTCGCCGGCCAGCAGAGTCCAGCCTGCTGCCCGGGTCGATGACACGAGCACGAAACTGCGACAAGTGAGAATCATCCCAATACAGTTTGTGGGTCATGGCCAGGATTTAAGCACGGGAAAAAGGCAAAGGCCACGATCTGAAACCGTGGCCAGTAACTGCCGAGTTGAAGAGCCCGCTCTACGAAGGTCAACGAGCCGAAGAGTTCTTCTTACCCTTCTTGCGTTTCACCGAGGTCGCGCCACGACCGGTACTTGCCATCGCCGCAGCCACTTGCTGGTCGACTCCTCGGGTCAGATTGAGGGCAGGGCCTGCGGGTGTCGCCACTACGCCAGTGCGGCCACGTCCTCGCCAGCCTTCCCACCAGAGCATGAACGGACTTGCGATGTAGATCGACGAGTACGTCCCGATGAGAATCCCTATAAAGAGGCACCACGAGAAACTACGCAACACCTCGCCACCAAACATGAGCATTGCCAGCACGGTCAGGAAGGTCAGGCCGGAGGCGATGATCGTTCTCGAGAGTGTCTGGTTGATGGCGTCATTCGCCAGTGACTCCAGTTTCTCGCGTCTGCGAAGCCGCATCATTTCGCGGATGCGGTCGAAGATGACGATCGTGTCGTTCATCGAATAGCCGATGAGGGTCAGCAGACCTGCGATCACCGTCAGATTGATCTCCCACTGCATGATGGAGAAGAATCCGAGAGTGACGAGCACATCGTGGAAGACGGCAACCACCGCGCCAATTCCAAAGCCCCATGATTTAAAGCGGAACGCGATAAAGATCAGCATTCCCAGACAGGCGACGATCGTCACATAGACCGCACGACTCTGGAGGTCGGCACCAACCTGCGGGCTAACTGCTTCGGCACTCTTCAGCGCCGCTACTCCGGCGATGAAATTCGCGTCGAGCGCCTGACCCAGTTGAGGCTCAATGCCGCCCAGATTCTTGATCTCATCAAGACTGGCGATCAATCCGCCACGCTGCTTCTCACGATAGTCGGTGATCCGCGTCGCAATCTCGCCATAGCGGCCGTCAGCCGTTGCTGCCGCCCCGCTCGAAAGCATGCCAAGCGGATCTAGGCGGAGCAACTCGCTTTTGAAATCGTCGCGTCCGATGGTGTTAACGTCCGTTTTGAGCTGCGCGTCCGGTGGATTCATGGACGCCAAGGCGGCAAGAATCTTCTTCTTGCCGATATCCGCATCGTCCGTTGCCTGTGCCGCCGTTTCGGACTGACCCTGCTTCTGCTCGACCTTGAGCAGGTTTGGCAACCTGATGAGAACCTCATTTCGAGGACTCTGTCCCAACTGGTCACTCACCTGCTGCAGCTGAATCTTGCTGCCATCGATACCCTGTTTCTCGATCGACAGGCGGATTTTGCCAAGGTCAGGTGTATCCCTGAACTTGACTGTTGCCAGCGTTCCACCGGCGAAGTCCACGCCCACGTTGAAGGGATGTGTCTCCGGATTACCGTCAAAGCGACGATAGGCAACAGAGGCAGCCCCCGCGAGGATAAGTAGCCAGGACAGCCCGATGAAGAGCCACTTCCGTGACAGGAAGTCGTAATTCGCGTGTCTAAAAATCTCAAGCATATATCAACCAAAATCAGGTGGAACGCGCCCTCAAATACTGATCGTCTCAGCCCGCCGCCCGTCACGCGTCAGCGTCCAGAGGAACATTGTGCGCGAAACGTAGATTGCAGTGAAGAGGTTGGCGAGCAGGCCGATGACCAGTGTCACGGCGAAACCGCGGATTGGACCGGTGCCAAAGAAATAGAGGAACGCCGCCGAGACAATCGTCGTCACGTGGGTATCGATGATCGTCACAAGTGCCTTTGCAAACCCCGTCTCCATCGCGGACAGGACGATCTTTCCCGCGCGCAGTTCCTCTCGAATGCGCTCGAAGATGAGGACATTTGAGTCCACCGCCATGCCGATTGTAAGGATCACTCCGGCAATCCCAGGCAGGGTCAGAGTTGCCCCAAAGACAGCCAGGCCAGCGAGCAAAAGGAGCAGGTTGAGCAAGAGCCCGACGACCGCGTTGAGACCGGAAAAGCGATAGTAGAAGAGCATGAACCCGACAACGAGCGTCAGGCCAACGAGCGATGCTGTCATCCCCTGTCGAATCGAGTCTGCGCCGAGCGAAGGGCCGACCGTCCGCTCTTCGAGGTAGACGATCTTCGCCGGGAGGGCGCCGGACCGCAGTACCAAACCAAGGTCCTCAGCCTCCTGCTGGGTAAAGCTGCCTGTGATCTCGCCACTATCACTGATTTTGTCCCTGATCGACGGCGCGCTCCTGATGACGTCGCTGAGGACGATCGCAAGCAGGTTGCCGATGTTCTTCTCAGTCCAGGCCCCAAATCGCTCGGCCCCACTCGGCTTGAGATTGAAGGCAATCCGCCAGCCGAAGCCTTGCGAGGCGGGCACGCCGCGCGCATCGCGCAGATCGTTGCCAGCGACGATCGGAGTTCGCTCGACGATGTACCAGCCATCGACCGAGCCGGCACCGGCCCCCCGCGTCTCGTTGATCCTCAACACCTGGCGATCACTGGGCACTTCAGCGCCGAAGGATGCCTTTGCCTCTGCTTCCGTCTTGTAGAGCGTTGCCGGAGGGACGACCGCTTTGAGTTCGAGTCGGGCCTCACCCTTGATCAGCTCCTTGACGCGATCGGGATTATCGACGCCGGGCATCTGGAGGAGGATCTGATGATCCTCTTCGCTGCCGTGGAGTTGGACTGTCGGTTCAGCAACCCCGAACTGGTTGATTCGCTGTTCAATAGTTGCCTTCGCCTGGTCCGTCGCCTCGCGGCGGATGCGATCAGCCGATGATCCCTTGAGCTTGAAAGTGACGGTCGCGGGATTCGGATTGCTCGACGATTCCCAATCAAGCGAGCCGAAATCGGCAAGCAACTTGTCGCGGATGGCATCATGTCGGCTCGTGTCTGCCGTTTCGACGACAAGCGTCCCGTTACCTGGAACCTTGACGTCGGTATGCGGAATGTTCTCCTTCGTGAGCAGGTCGACGGCCTTTTGGCGATTGCCTTCCGTGATGGCTTTGATCGCGTCATCGGCCTGGACCTGCATGACAAGATGCGTGCCACCTCTGAGGTCTAGCCCGAGGCGAATATTCTCTGAGAGGTTCTTCTTCAAATGAGACGGTCGGAAGAAATCGGAGCCCGTCACCTTCTCATCCTTCTGCTTTCGCCACGGACCAAGCAGGATGACCAGCGAGGCCACTGTCACCACGGCTATCACGATGCTGCGTCGACGAAGGTTTCTATTCATAAATCTCTGCCAAGCTTCAAAAACGACCGCGAATGACAACGGAAGCTGAGGACGTTGCACGTCCCTGCCGTCTATCGCACCGGGTTACTTCTTCTCTTCCGAAAGCTCCTGCAGGCCTGAGATCGCGCTGCGGGCAATGTCGATCTTGACCACCGGACTCTCCGCAATCTTCAATTGCACGGTCGGCTTATCCTCCCGGACGATGGTGATCGTACCGTACAATCCGCCGCTCGTGACAATCTTGTCGCCAGACTTAAGATTGGCCAGCATCTCTTTCGTTTTCTTTTGCTGGCGCCGCTGCGGAACAATGATGAGGATATAGAAGAGAACAAGCATCATGAGCAACGGAATCAGGCCCCCAAGGGCGCCAAGACCGCCGCCTTGCAAGAAAAGCGTACCAAAATGAAGTGACATACTCGAGGCGGGTCAACCTTCTTTATAACAAGATTTGCGTCTCGCACCAGACTGGTCACGCAAGACACTGGTTACTTCGATTTCAATCTTCGCGCACGCTGCTCCCCCTTTGGGGGCGAACCTGCTCAGAGACCGGCATTGACCTTCTCCGAGACTCTCTCAGCAAACGCAGCGCGAAATCCAGCGAAGTTGCCAAGTCGAATAGCTTGCCTGATTCTCCTCATGGTGTCAAGGTAGAAGGCCAGGTTGTGGTAGGAGCAAAGCGTACTTGCGAGTATCTCGCGGCATTGGAAGAGGTGGCGGACATAGGCCCTTGAGTACCGTCGGCAGACAAGACACTGGCACTCGGCATCAAGGGGGGCAGGGTCGGCAATATGACAGGCATTTCTCATATTCAATCGACCCTCTGAAGTAAAAACCTGACCGTTGCGCGCGTTCCGCGTCGGCATGACGCAATCAAACATGTCGACTCCCCGGGCGACGCATTCAAACAAATCTTCCGGAGTACCCACGCCCATGAGGTAGCGCGGTTTGGCGTCAGGCATTGTTGACGCGATTCCCTCGACGACGTCATACATCATGTTCTTCTCCTCGCCGACGCTCAGCCCGCCGATCGCATATCCCTCAAAACCGATCTCGACAAGTTGGGCAAGACTTTCCTGCCGCAACTCTGAGAAGACGCCGCCCTGGATGATCCCAAATAAAGCCTGTCTCTCGCTATCGGCCGCGTTTCGCAGGAACTCCGTACGGCTCCGTTTGGCCCAGCGCATCGAGAGCTCCATGGACGATCGAGCCTGAGCCTCACTCACTGGGAACGCAGTGCACTCGTCAAACGCCATGATGATGTCTGCGCCAAGCGCCATCTGAGCCTGAACCGAGAGCTCGGGCGACAGAAAATGCGCGGATCCGTCAAGGTGCGAACGAAAATCGACGCCCTCTTCGCGAATCGTCTGCAGGTCACCAAGGCTGAATACTTGAAACCCTCCGCTGTCGGTAAGTATCGCTCGTGGCCATGACATGAACCGGTGGAGCCCGCCCAGTTTGGCAATCGTCTCGGTGCCCGGTCGCAAGAAGAGATGGTAGGTATTGCCGAGAATGATCTTTGCGTCCAGCGATTCAAGCATCTCCTGGGAAAGTGCCTTGACCGTCGCCTGCGTTCCAACTGGCATGAAGACGGGTGTCTCGATATCGCCGTGTGTGGTCGAGATGAGCCCGGTTCGCGCGGCTGTCTGACTATCCTCTTTCTCGACGACAAAACGCATGTTGCTCGCTTCCCTATCAAGACTATAGAGCTCTATCCTCGAGCCTCAGAATGTG
>JANNRD010000629.1:0-11728 GCA_031401095.1 Acidobacteriota bacterium | reverse complement strand
GGATGTAGAGGCGGTAGGCGTCATTGCGGGCGGCCTCAGCCCCGCGGTAAGCCGGCGGTTGTCGCGCATCGCCGACGCTGATCGAAAGGCTGCCGCTCACCGGGAGCCGCAAGATATCCGCAAACGTCGGTAGACCGGCCGTGGTGGTTCGTAGAGATGCCGGTAAGGCTGCATAGAGGGTCGGGTTCTGCGTTAGCAACGTCTCCGGGCTAAAGAGATTGAATGTGCCCTGGTAGATGCGCGCCCAACTCCCATGACCGTAGAGGTGCTCCCAATTGCCACCAAAGCGGAGACGGTGAGAACCCTTCTGCATGTAGACATTCTCATTTATCTGATAGGTGCGGAGGATGCGATGCTGGGTCACGTTGTTGTCGTTGCCAATGGTCAGGCCAAATCCACCGATACGCGGTCCATTCAGATTGAAGCAGTAGGCTGGGTTGCTGCACTCCAGCGAATCGGGCGGACGCAACGTATTGCTGAAGTACGAGTAGGAGGCTCGGAACTCATTGACGAGGTGCGAATTGATGACGCTGGTCACGCCAAGATTGGTCTGATAGGCGTAATTGTTACTGGAGGTCCACGTCGATTCGAGGTTGCCGCCTCCGGAAAGGTTGCGGTTCATGTCCAGACTGTAACGCAGGTAGGCGCTGTGCTTGTTGTTGACCTTGTAGTCCACGCGCGTATTGAAGAGCGTGCCTCGGAAGGGCAGGTTTCCCACGTGGGAGAATCCGGCGAAGATGGGATTCGTAAAGCTGATCGTCTGCGCCCCCACCTGATTCGTATGCTCGTAGTTTGAGAAGAAAAAGAGCCGGTCCTTCTTGATCAGGCCGCCCACATTGACTCCCGCATTGCGGCGCGCGAAGAAAGGGTCGACCAGACGCCCGCGCAAATCCGGATTGTTGAATCCGGGATTGAAAGCGCTTGGATCGTTGGGACGCTTGAACGCGGGATAGGCCGCAATATTGTGATCGCGATAGAAGAAGAACCCGCTGCCGTGAAACTGATTGCCGCCGGTACGCGAAACGATGTTGACTGCGCCCGATGAAGTGTTCCCGACCGAGAGATCGAAGTTGAAAGTCGAGATTTGAAACTCCTGAACCGTCTCCTGTGAGAAGTTCTGAGCTGTTCCACCAGTGATCCGGTCATTGACATTCGCTCCGTCAACCGAGATGCGGGTCAGCGTGCTGGTGCTGCCGGCAATCGAGACGCGGAAATAGTTATTGACGCCACCGGCGCCAGGGTTGGCGTCGAACGTCACGTCAACTCCGGGTTCAAGGGCAGCAAGCGAGAGGAAGCTGCGTCCGTTGAGGGGCAGATTCTCGATTCGATCGCGAGTGATGACTCCGTCAACCTTGTAATCACTTGTATTGAGCTGCGCCCCGCCGGCGGTGACGACAACGGTCTCGGTACTCGACCCGACTGTCAGCGAGAAATTGACGTCCAGGTTGGCGCCGGTGAGCACCGAAACCTGCGTCAGCTCCTTCTTGAAGCCCTTCATCTCAGCCTGAACCTCGTAGTCGCCGGGCTGCAGGTTGTCGGCGACAAAGGTGCCGTCATCCCTGGTACTGACCCTTCGCTCAACATTGGTCGCGATATGCTTGACGTAGACAGTGGCCTTTGCCAGCACGGCTCCAGCGGGGTCTGTCACCGTACCCCTGATACTGCCATTGGTCGCCTGTGCGTTGAGTGAAATGGCACTCACAGCCACGAGCAAGAGAATTGACAACAAGCGGACTCCGGTTTGGCGGACTCCGGTTTGGCGGAAGGTGGTTTGCAACACGGTTACTCTCCTTAAGTTGAAGGACGATCCAAGCATTTTGTACAAAATGGCTAGAGAAGGAATTATCCCTGCAAAAACACCGGCCGGGACAACAAACTGAGCCCGTCCCGCCTTTGCCCTGCCTAATATTTAAGCCAGCGCCAAATGAAAACTATTTCGCCGCGTAGTCGTAGAGAGGAAATTGAGGCCCCGCGGCTTTTCTTACTAACTAGCCGGTAAGTCTAGGGAGGAGTGACGCCTTTGTCAACTGTCATCGTTGAGTTAGTGAATGGACGGACGAGATTCGTCAGCGGCGCACCCAGGGTCGGAACGCACACTCGGCTGCAACAGACAACCCATTTTCGCGTGTAACCCGCTAGCGGCCGGTCCCGTAATTGACTATGATTGCGTTCCTGGAGCCTCACCCAAGAGCACATTACGTCAAGATCGCAAACAGAAGAGGGCAGGCATGATTCTGACCGCGCGCGTACACTCCCGCTTGTTGCCACTGCTACTGGTCATCTTCACCAGCATCGCTTCGCTGACGGTAATGGCGCAAAAGGCAGCTCCGTTGCCTGCCACGGCGCCGCCGACGATGGCGACTCCACAGAAGCCCCTTGAGAGTTTGTCTGCAGCCGAGTTCACCCGGCTCGTCAACGAGTTCTCGGAGACAGGCGGCTACTTCCGCTCGGACAACTTTACTTCAAACGAGACCTCGTATCTGCATGTCGTGGACAAGATGCGTCAAATTGGAGCCACCGGGGGAGCCTACATTGGGGTTGGGCCGGAGCAGAATTTTACCTACATCGCCAAGGTCCGACCTCGCATCGCATTCATCGTTGATATTCGACGACAGGCAGTCATTCAGCATCTCATGTACAAAGCCGTCTTTCATCTATCGCCTGACCGCGTACAGTTTTTCTCGCGATTGCTGAGCCGGCCGCTGCCAAAGGAAAAGGCGCCTTTGGCGGACGCATCGATCAACGAACTGACGACTTTCTTCGAAGCGGCGCCTTCTGATGACGTGACTTATGCAGCCAACCTCGCCGCCATTCGCAAGGTCATTCAGATTGAGTTCCTGTTCCCGCTCTCCGAAAGTGATACGGCAAGTCTCGACTACGTGTATAAGAGCTTTCGCAGCGACGGCCTGGCAATTTCATACCGCATGGAGAATTCGGGTAACAGCTACTTTCCGACGTTGAAAGACATCCTTGTTGAGACGGATTTCAATGGGAAGCAGGGGAACTTCCTTGCGACCGTCCAGGACTACAATTTCGTGCGCGAACTGCATCGAAAGAATCTGATCATTCCGGTGGTCGGCGATTTCGGCGGCAAGAGGGCGATCGCATCGGTGGCCGATTTCCTCCGCAGGAACGACCTTACTGTGACGGCTTTCTACACTTCAAATGTTGAACAGTATCTCTTCGGGAGTGATTCCTTTGTGGGTTTTGCCAACAATATCAGGAAGCTTCCGATCAATGAGCGGAGCATCTTTATCCGGGCGATTGCCGGGCGGACACCGCATCCTGCCCGTGTCGCGGGACATCGGCTGGCAACGCTGCTTCAGCAGATGACCGTCTTCATCAAAGAGTTCGATGAGGGACGGTATCAGACCTACGGTGACCTGATCATGAGTGGGTACATCGGCGCGGAGCGGTAGCAGCAGCTGGAGTCGAAGATCGAGCGTGGTTGCTTTCAATGACCGGTCCGGATGGTTCGGCAGGTGGAGTGATCGGTCCTCCCGGTGACCGAGTTCGAGAATTCATGTTCACCAGCAGGCGTTCGGCGCCTCTCTACAAGAAGGAGCTATTCGATGAAGCGTGTTTCGATTCTTCTCGCGATGACGATTGTCGTGCTCGGTCTGCTTGACCGGAGCGCGGCAGAAGCGAAGTTGACCTCGGCTCTGTCTGAGGGCAAGCCAGCCCTCCAATCAGCCGGGCCGATCGCCTTTGGTCCCGACGGAATCCTCTTTGTCGCCGACACCAAATCGGCGGCCATTTTCGCCATCGCTACTGGTGATACCGCCGCCACCGCTGCCTCGAGGCCAGTCAAGGTTGAGGGCATCAATCAGAAGATTGCGGCACTGCTCGGAACAAGCGCTGACCAGATCCTGATTGAAGACCTTGCTGTCAACCCTGTCTCACGAAGCACCTATCTGGCTGTTTCCCGTGGCAGGGGGCCAGAGGCGATTCCGGTTCTCGTGCGATGTAAGGCTGACGGGCAGCTTGATCTCTTTTCGGTCGACAAGGTGAAATTCTCAAAAGCCGATCTGCCGGATGCTCCGGTCGATGGCGTCGTCGGTCAGGGTGGCCGACAGACCAATTCACGGCGGGAGTCGATTACGGATATTGCCTATCTTGATGGCCGTCTCCTCGTGGCTGGGCTCTCCAACGAGGAGTTTGGTTCGACACTGCGCGCAATTCCATTTCCCTTCAAGAGCGTCACCAGCGGAACCAGCGTTGAGATCTACCACGGCGCGCATGGACGGTTCGAGACTCGCTCGCCCGTGCGTACTTTCGTTCCTTTCAAGGTTGGCAAGGAGGAACGTCTTCTCGCCGCCTATACCTGCACTCCACTTGTGCAATTCCCGATCAGCGAATTGAAGCCGGGAGCGAAGATAAAGGGCCGGACCGTGGCTGAGTTGGGAAACCGCAATCGGCCGCTCGATATGATTGTCTATGAGAAGGATGGCAAGACCTACCTTCTCATGGCGAACAATAGCCGCGGTGTCATGAAGATCAGTATGGATCAGCTCGATGTTGTCGAGAGCATCGTCGCGCCAGTCCCTGATGGCGGGAAAAAAGGATTGGCCTACGAGACCATCGAAGGCTGGACCGGGGTTGACCAACTGGACCGTCTGGACACGGCGCACGTGGTTGTGCTTCGTCGCACCGAAGGCGGCTCACTCAACCTCGAAGCTCTGCCACTGCCGTGACTGAGGAGTCGACGCAAGGGGCACGGCGCAAGTTACAAGGCTCAGAAGTGGTATCGCCGCGATTTGCGATCGCCAGAGTGCTCGCCTTTTGTCTGGTCCTCTGCGTGCTTTTGACTGCAAGCTCTTCTGAGATTCTTGCATGTGCAGAAAGTTCAGAGTGGAGCGCGCGGGTCTCATCTCAGACTGATCCCCAACTCTCGCTAAGGTGGGTCAGCGATCCAGCCACTCCGAATCGAGCCGCCGTCGAAGTTCTCGGTCTTGATGTCGCTGAGCTTCGACGGCTCTCTCGTTCTGGCTGGAAACAGTCGGATTGGCAGAAACTCCTCGCTGTTTACGCGCACCAGGGCCCTCCAACGGTCGAGGAGAGGATTCCTCCGATGCTCGGGCACTATCGAGTTGATCGTAAGGTGCTCCGATTCGAGCCGCAGTTTCCCCTCGAGACGGGAATGACATACCGCGCAGTCTTCTCGCCTGAGAGACTGACCGGGCCACAGACACGTTCGCATTTGCAGAGACTAAACGCCGTGTTTCAGACCCAACCACGGGGCGCTGCCGCGACGACGGAGGTCTTTGCCGTCTTTCCCAGCGCGCGGGTCCTTCCGGAAAATCTCCTCAAGTTCTATGTCCATTTCTCGGCGCCGATGAATCGTGGCCGCGTCTACGATCACATCACCCTTCGCAACAGCGCAGGCAATCAAATCGAATTGCCGTTTCTCGAGATTGGCGAAGAGCTCTGGGGTCCGGGCATGACCCGGCTCACTCTGCTGATCGATCCGGGCCGGATCAAGAGGGGGGTGTTGCCGCTTGAGGAGGTTGGGTCAGCGCTGGAAGAGGGACAGAGTTACTCCCTGATCATCAGCCGCGAGTTGCGGGATAGCCAGGGCAACCTGCTCAAGGGAGATTTTGAGAAGCCGTTTCGCGTCGGCCCGGCTGATCGAGATCCACCGGATCCCAGCAGCTGGCGTATTGCGGTACCGGTGTTCGGGACAAGACATCCTCTTCAGATCACTTTCCCGGAATCCATGGATAGTGCGCTTGCCCTTCGCGTAATTCTTGTGACATCGGAATCGGGGCGGCTTGTGTCGGGCAAGACCGCTCTTCAGAACGAGGAGCGCCTCTGGACGTTTGCTCCAACAACCGCGTGGAGGCGGGGATCCTATCAGGTGGTTATTCAGACAACGATCGAAGACTTGTCTGGAAACAATATCGGCAGACCATTTGACGTAGATCTGTTTGAAGGTGTTCAAAAAAGGCTCGCGACTGAATCAGTCAAGATCCCGTTTCAAGTTCGGTGACCACACTCTCGTCGAAGGCGACCCACCCATGCTAGCGGGGGGGGGCGGCTATTATCGCGTCTCAAGCAAGGCGAGAGTCACCCAGCCCGTGGTCGATATCCGCTGCGCATAGCTTTCGCCTCCTGCTGGCCGTGTGGTCGCAGCCCAGCCCCCATCCTCCTGCTGTTGTGCGAGAAGGAACCGTCGAGCGCTGGCGATGCGGTCGGCGAGGTCCGGCTTGCCACGCATTGTTGACAGCGCAAGCAACACGACCGCGGTGTCGAAGGGTTCGGGCGGCGAGTCTTTGTAAGGCCCCCAACCGCCGTCACGAGTCTGGCCAGCGCGGATCAGTTTCAGACACTCTTCCAGTCGGAGTCGGGAAATCGGAGCGTTGCCCTCCTTCGAGGTCAGAAGAATTGTTGCTCGCGCGAGCGTGGTGTCGGGCTTTAGCTGACTAAGCCAGAGTTCGGCCCTCCTAACCGCATTCTTCGCCGGGCCGAGAGCGGACTTCCGGAGGGTGCTGAGAGCCATGTACGTGGCGAGTGGAGTGCCATAGGTGGCTGGTGAACCGATCGCGCCACTCGGCTCGATATGCCAGGCACCATCGCTCGCTTGATCCGCGACCAGTCTGCGGGTGGCCTCTTCGAACGGCGTGCGGTCAGTGATGAAGCCCGCTTCAAACGCCGCAGACAATGAAGCGCTGAACTGAATGTTGGCGAGGTGTTTGTCGGCGAATCCTGGATCGCCCTTGTTTTCATCCCAACGATCGGGGTGCGAGACCCATCTCGTCGTCTCCTTCAGGACGTCGGCGTCAATTCGGTATCCCTTGCGTGTTGCCGCGTAGAGCGCTCGAGCTCCATCGCCGTTGTTATGACACGAGAAGCAGCCATTGCTCTTTGACCAGGCAGGAACTTCTCGAGTGAGAAACTCTACTGCTCTTGCCTCGGAACCGGAAAACGAAGCCCTGTTGTCATGAACTCGGCGCCCGACTTCTTCGGAGGTCGACCAGGCCACAGTTGCGAGCGCAGTCAGGACGAGCCAACTCTTTGTCCAGCAGTGCATGATGACCGCCCGAGAGAATTGTCAAGTAGCGCGATTTGGCGAATTGCGCACTCGACTGTCGTCTTCGCGTGAGTCCCAGAGCCTGTTGATACTCGGTTTCCCGGCGGTTTGACTTCCGTCATCTGAGAACTGGCCGGAATGGCAAACTTCGAAGGATCACTGGGAACCGCAGGATCGTAGGCCGGTAATCCATCAACGATGTATCGGACAATCTGCTTATCCTGTGCTGCCTATCGAGAGATGATGCGGACAGGTCCAAGCAGACCTGACGGTAAAGGCTGCAGATTCTCCATATCCTGTGGTTGAAAGCGTTCGCCGAAGCGAAAGTTGAGCAATTTGTAGTCTGGGAGCTTCCTCCCCGCAAGATAGTTAATGGCAGTATTGGCGACAACGATTCGGATTCTGTTTTCACCGCGCTTTAGCAAGTCGCTGACGTTGATGGTGTATGGCGGCAGCCATACCGATCCCGCGCGCTGACCATTGATGAAGACCTCTGCGGCCTCGCGGATTGGCGGCTCGTACCAGGCACGCATGCCATTCCTCAGGTTACCGGGCGGGATGGCTCGACCTTCACCAAAATCGATCAGCACCTCGGACCCGCTACGTACGGCTTCATCGCCAACGGTGACATCTTTCTCATATTCGACGGTTCCCGAGAAGTAACGAGTCTCCTCCGCTTCGCTCCATGACGTCAGTTGATCCATGGACTGGGTTCGCGGGACTGGTCCACTCGAGGGCTTGAATGAAAGACGCCACCCCCGGCTGATGTCGATTGCCGATGTTACGCGAGGTGAGCGCTCCGGCTGGATTCGGGGCAGTGTCCGCTTCCCGAATACCACAATGCAGGAGCCATAGGGTTCGAGATCAAGCGCAACCGTCACGCCGTTGGGTTCGACTTGAGCCTCGATCGCTGCCACCGTCCCGGTCAGGGGATTCCACAATTCTGGTCGCAGCCCGGTAACACGAAACTTGGCACTGAATTTCTGCCGCACATTGGATGAGTTGGCGAGAAAGTAAACCTCGTTACCCTCGACGTGTCGGTGCACGAAACCGATCTCAGGAACGGCTGGCGAGATGGCCACATCGGGCTGCACAAGCGAAGCCAACTTGGCGCCGAGTTGGGTTTTCTCGTCATTGATCAGATGTCCCTTTGCCGAGGGTCCCTCAAAAAAACTTCTTGAGAGGTCGCGAACCTGACTCTGCTCTGACGATGTCGCCTTGAATCCAGGGGCCTTGTCGGGCACTCGCCTGGTCGCGATGACAACGCCACCCGCGGCGGCAAACTCTTCCAGCTTCCTTAGCGTCTCGACCGGAATGTGCTCGACGTTCGGTAAGACAACGGCCTTGTACTTGTTCGGGCCCAGATCGAGGGCTCTCCCCGCCACCCTTCCGACATTCTTTAGTGCTTCGTCGTCGAAGAAATCCAGATTGAAGCCCGCTTCGAGAATGGCCGGCATGACGTTCGGGCCGACGTGATCCCTCAGCGCTTCGATCAGGTGAACTCGACCATTCGAGAAATTCGACCAGGCATCGCTGTTTGGAAGATAAAGAGCCACATCATTGGCCGGTGTGCCCTGTCTCATGAGAAAACTCACCCGCTGGAGGTAGCGGGCCAGGTCGGGCATAACGATCCACCAGGGATTCTTCTCGTTGAAGACGGCCGCAGCATAGAACCGGTTGCCCGGGTATTCGGTTCCCTCTGGCGTGTAGGGCCATCCGTGTCCGATGAGCTGATTGATCCCCTGAAGAAAGTGCAGATCCGCCTCTGCTTTGATATCGAGTGGTGTTGCGCGAAAGGAAGGTGAATGAAGCCAGGTCCAGGTCTCGGATGAAGTCACCGGACGACCGTAGATGTGATTTGCGGATGACGCCCAGCGCGAAGCCCGCACGACCTTCCACTGCGATCCTTCACCCTCGGCCAGGTCCGCGTAAGAATTGCCAGACAGCGTCATCGGAGGTACGCCATAGCCCTGAATACGAAAAAGAGTCCGATGCTGCTTTGACCAATCCCGCATTGGCGCGAGGAATCGCTCGTTGAGCAGCTCAGTCAAGGTCTGTCCCCAATCGTGCCGGATCGCCGATGTCGCCTCGCCAATGTCAGCAACCAGCGCGGGAAGATACGGCTTCACGTCGTAGCCACGTCTCTTCTCAAACTCAGTCAGAAGGTCGGGCGTCCAATCGGCAAGGTAGACCTCGAGGCTATCGCAGAAGATGGCGTGCGGTGGGCTTGTGCCAAATGCCTGCAGCAGGCGGTCACCAACTGTTCTCAGGTAGTGATCAACTGCAGCCCGATCGTAGTGATCGAGCACGAACCCCTCGGAGCCGACGGCTGGGCGCTTGACCTGTTGTCCAGTGCGACTCGCAATAAAGAAAAGAACGTCGTGAGCGCCTGCGAGATCGCCTGGCAAGCGTACGGCGCCATCGGCGACCGCGTCAGTCATCTCCCGCGCTCCGGCGCCCGCCGCTGAGGCCCCGTTGGCACGCGCGAGGAAAACGGCGAGCAGTTTCTCGCCAGGATTGATGCTCGGGAGGGGAACTCGACGTGCGCCTTCGGCTGGCCTCACTCGTTCGACACGAAGCTTGCTGGCTGCCTGATCGACGGCAACCCCCGGACCTCCGTAAGGCCAGCCACTGCCGATCGTCAGATCAACTCGCATTCCGAGCTCGCGCGCCTTGTCAGCCGTGAATTTGAGCGCATCGATGAACTCATCCGACAGGAACGGAGTTGTCTTCGGCCCGCGACTCGCCTCATCCAGAGCCACTGGGTAGACAGGTTGTACTTCGAACCCGCCGATCCCGGCCGCCTTCATGACACGCATTTCCCGTTCGAGCTCTGGCTTTGCCACTGCTGGGCCGAACCACCACCACCGCATCATGATGCGAGCTTCATCGGGAGGCCGGTCAAATGATTGCTGCAGTCCCTCTACGCCGCGCTGTTGCGCCCAGACAACGACGCAGATCCCGATGGGAATGAGTACTGCCAAAGCAAACACGAGCCTCGCGGTTCTGTTCTTAACGACAATCACTGACTACTCCTCGTGTCAGGCCAAAGCCGGCTTGGGCACGTCCAATCGGGTGTGCTTTTCCGCTGAAAGGTTGGCAGCCAGGACGGTCATCGCCGAGCTCATCGCCCTCTCTGGACCGACCCTCACCGGGGCGCCAGTTCTGATCGAGGAACAAAACTCCGCGATTTCATTCTTGTAAGAGATGTTGCGATCGGTCCCACTCTGTGCCGGCTGCGTCACGCTGCGGCCCGGAGAATCGGCCGGACGCGTCGCCGAGGCATCTGCCACTGGGTCGGATGTTTGCCGCGAGACTTCAACCCTGGTGGACAGAGCTTCACCTTCGTTAAAGAGGTAAGCCTCGGTTTCCTTCTTCAGGATCAGCGTCCCCTTCGTTCCCATAAACATCTCGTAGGCATCCTCAAAGGCGTTCGATTCGATCGATGAGAAAGTCGCAGTTCGGCCGCCGGGATAGTCGAGAGTCGCATAGACGTGATCAAAGACCTCGCGGCCGTCTTTGAAGCGTGAAATGTTGCCACTCGCATAGACCGACTCGGGCGTCGCATCGAAGAACCAATTTGTGGCTGTGATCTGATGACTCCCAAGTTCCGCTACCAGACCTTCGGAGTATTTCTTGTAGAGTCGCCAGTTGAGAAGGTGTTCCCAGTCGGGGTAGCCCCACCTGGCCGGATCGAACTCTCCAGTGGGAGTCTCCTCGTTGCGCCGCCAGTTGCCGTTGCGGTGCCACGCGAGATGGGCGCAGTGAACATCGCCCAGCAATCCCTGCTTGATGATGTTGTTGTAGGCGGCCTGGTAGACGGGATTATAGTAGCGTTGATAACCGATCTCGAGGACGCGCTTATTGCGTCGCATGGCGTCAATCATGCGGAGACAGTCGGCTTCTGTCTTAGCCATCATCTTTTCACAGAGGACGTGCTTGCCGAGATCAAGGCAGCCGACGGCGATCTCGGCGTGGGACCATAGAGGGGTAGCAATGATGACGGCTTCGAGGTCCTCTTTGCCCAGCATCTGACGCCAGTCGTCATATTCGGTTGGCTTGGGCCAGCCCGCTTTGACCATCGTCTCGCCAATGGCCTTTCGGCGTCGCGGGTTGATATCGCAGATGGCCCTCAGATCGATGAATTCCTTCTGACATTGACCGATCAGACCTCGGCCCATGCCGCCCGTGCCGATGACAGCGGCTTTGACCGGCCCGCCGCGAACTGGTCCTCGAACGACCGCGGCTGCGCCCAGAGCAACGAGAGCAGGAGTGCCGGCAATCGCTCTCAGAAAGTTTCGTCGTCCCTGTTCCTTTTGTTCGTCCGTGAGGTTCATCACTGATTCCTTTCAGGCTCCTGTCAAAGTCCGGAAACAAGCCCTGCCTCTACCGCCCTTGTGCCAATGGCTGGCCTTTTCTTCGGTTTGCCAGGAGCAAATCGAGGCCGGCGATCTTCCCGGTGTCAAACGCGAGAAGGACGAGGACAGCCACTCCCTCTATGAGACTCTTGTTGACGATCAGGTATGTTCCTTCGTTTCCAGGTTGCGGAATACCCGCGAGCGGAACTGAAAGCACGTAGAACAAAGCCAGCAACGCGAGCGCGCCGAGGCAGCCGATTCTCGTAAATATCCCGAGCATGAGCGACAGGCCAACCAACAGTAGTCCGACCTTCACCGAAATGTCGATCCACCCGATCCA
>JANNRD010000628.1:0-2607 GCA_031401095.1 Acidobacteriota bacterium | reverse complement strand
AATGATCCGGGCCGAAAAGGAGAAGTAGCGATGGAAGCGGAGAAGTACGTTGCAGGACCAACTCTCGTTGGAGATCAGTTAAAGACACAAATCGACTCGATACGACCCTTGCTGATTGCCGTCTTTGGAGGGCTCTTTCTGCTCCTCGTCAGTCTTCGCGTGCTGCCGGTCGAAAGTACGCCGCTGCTCGCGAAGGTTCTCGGTCTGCTCGCACCGACGATTGCGATGGCGGGTGTTGGATCCTACCTCGGGCGAAACATTCGTGGATGGCTACCCCTCATCGGCCTGCTGCTGGTCTCAATCATCGGCATGTTCGTCATTCAGTCGTTCGAGGGCAGCGACATCGCGATCGTGCTCATGATGGCCTGGGGCGTGGGCAACGGCATGATGTTGGGGCCGCTCGTTTCACTGGCGGTAGAGGAGGGTGGCCCGCAGATCATTATCCAGGCGCTGACGGGAACAACTGCAGTCATGCTGCTCACTGGCTTCATCGCGCTGGCGACCGGTATCGACTTCAGCTTTCTCGCGCCGATATATCTCCTGGCAGTCTTTGGTCTCGTAATCGTCGGACTCGTCGGGATGTTCGTCCGATTCTCGCGCACGGGCAACCTGCTCTACTCGCTTGTGGCGATGGTCATCTTCGCGGGTGGCTTTCTCTTCAAGTTCTTTCGGTTGAGCCAGAGCGAGAACACGTGGGAACAGGCCGTCCAACTGACGATGGGCCTATATCTGACGTTTGCCAATTTCTTTATCTACCTGCTTCAGTACCTGCTGCTCTCAAAACGACGCTAGCCAAGTATTCAATCCTGGTGTGCCCCGTCGCGGCCTCGCCCTTCACGGCCACAATAAGAGGAATGGCCGCTAGACACCAACACGCGTGGGTGAGGATTGGCGATTAGGCTACTGGCCAAGATTCAGATTTATCCCGCCCTTACCCGACTGACTTGGGAAGAACGGTCGCATGAGTCCGGCAAACGCTGCCAGATTCCTGGTCTGGATCAGTATTTCGCCCGGGCCGCTGAACTCTGCAACAATACCCTCGCCGCTGACCATACTACGAAAGAATCCGGCCGCCGCCTTGCGTAAAACATACTGGGTCGAGCCCTCCCAGGCAACAAGATGCCCCGTATCGACAACGTACCTCTCGCCGGCGGCGAGGCGCTTCCGGTAGATGGCGCCGAATGAGGAGATGAGCAGCAGTCCGGTTCCCTGTACCTGAAGAACGAACAGACCCTCTCCACCAAAGAACGACTTTGCCCCACCCCATTTCGTGTCGACGACAAGGCTGGAATCACCGGCCAGGTAGGAACTCGATTGAACAAAGAAGACTTGATTCGCCATCTCTATGCCGGCGATATCACCCGGCGCACCCGGAGCGAGCGTCACCTCGCCAGGTCCGCCAATCGCGGTAAATGTCGAGACGAAGGCCGACTCACCCCCGACCGCCCGCTTGAACGCGCCCATCAACCCGCCCTTCATCTCAGACTGCAGCTCGACATTCGCCGACATCGAGACCATCGCACCGGCTTCCGCCTGAAACGAACTGCCACCCTCAAGCTGTATCACCGCCAGTGAGAAAGACGGCTGGTGGAGGATCTCGAACGTATAGCCGCGCCCGCGACCACGGCCATCGGCATCGAGATTGATTCCTGCGGGTCTTTGCGCCTCTCCAGCGCTGACCGATGGAACATTCGCGCCGCAGACGCTGCAGAATCGCGCGTCATCAGGCTGGTAAGCATTACAGGATGGACAATACATAGGGCTCAGCCTTTCTCAATAATCTAACTACATCACGGGACCGATTCGCCATGGCACAAACTCCTTGTGCCCCAACTGTTCGCTTTTTGTTTGCTCACCAGACGCGACGCGTCGGATCATATCAAATATCCGCTGGCCAACTTGAGGCACCGTCTCACGCCCATCGACGACGGTGCCGGCGTTCAAATCGATGTTGTCCTCCATGGCGGCAGCGATGCGGGAGTTTGAAGCGATCTTGACCACCGGAACGACTGGGAATCCGATCGCAGAGCCCCGCCCGGTAGTAAAGCAGATCAAATTAGCTCCACCAGCCGCGATGCCCGTAAGAGAGACCGGATCGTAGCCGGGCGTGTTCATGAGAACAAAACCGGGTCGATCGACGCGTTCAGCATAAGCGTAGACACCGGTCAGAGCGGTCGTCCCCCCCTTGGCGATCGCGCCGAGCGACTTTTCTGCGATATTGCTGATTCCTCCGAGCTTGTTTCCCGGAGTAGGATTGTCGTCCCACCGCGCACCAAATCTACCAAGGTACTGCTGGTACCATTTGACGACGTCGATCACCTTGCGACCGGTTGCGACATCGACTGCTCGTCGGGTGAGAATGTGTTCAGCCCCCATGCACTCAGGAATTTCAGCAAGCACCGAGGTTCCGCCGCATCTGACGAGGAGGTCACTTGCCTGACCAAGCGCGGGGTTGGCTGAGATGCCGGAGAATGCATCAGAGCCGCCGCAATTTGTCCCGAGGATGAGCTTCGAAAGCGGCTGCGGCGTGCGCTCCATACTTCGACAGTGCTCGACCAGGCTCTCGATCTGGGCGAGTCAGCTGCGACTGTCTTGCGAGTCCCTCCG
>JANNRD010000627.1:0-10141 GCA_031401095.1 Acidobacteriota bacterium | reverse complement strand
GAACCCGTGAAATAGGAATTCGCAAGAGTCTGGGCGCGCGGCGACGCGACATTCTGATGCAGTTCCTCGTTGAATCAACGGTTCTTTCCGCGATTGGCGGGTTGCTTGGACTGATCATCGCCTATGTCATTGCCCGTCTGCTGATGCTGCTCACGCCAATACCTGCGGAGCTGCCCATCTGGGCGGCGGTACTCGCAATTGTTGTCTCGAGTAGTGTCGGACTGGTCTTCGGTATTTACCCTGCTTGGAAGGCAGCGAGGCTCGATCCGATCGTCGCCTTGCGATCGGAGTAGATAGGACGATGATCATCAAACAGGAACTGAGAGAGCTTTTTTCGCAGGCGATGGTCACGCTCTGGACGCACAAGTTCCGGTCATTTCTGACCGTGCTCGGAGTGGTTATTGGCACTGCAACCGTCATTGCCGTCGCCTCGCTCGCGAGCGGTCTCGAATCGGGGTTCAAGGAACAGATCGAGCAGTTCGGAACCAACGTCGCCTTCGTCAGCCGGTTGGGCGGCGGGCCTCGCCACTCCGATTTCACGGAGGAAGAGCGAAAGCGCAAGCCGATCACCTTCGATGACGCGATCGCGCTCAGTCAGTTGCCTTCGGTTGCTTCCGCCTCACCCATGCTCCGTCCGTCCGGACTTCCACCGGTAGTCAAGTTCCGCAACAACGAGGTGCGCATGCCCCAGGTGCGTGGCGTCTGGGCGGCCTACGCACGGACGCGTGAAGTATCGATTGGAACGGGCCGTTTCTTTACCGAGAGCGAGGACGAGCATCGAATCCCGGTTTGCATCATCGGGTACAACATTGCCGAGAAGCTACTGCAGGGATACGAGCCGCTTGGCAAGGAGATTCTTGTCGGGAACAGGGTCTTTACGGTGATCGGTGTGCTCGAGCAGGCAAAGATGGCTGTTGGTGGCCCGCCCGCCGACAGTTTTGTCTTTATCCCATATAGCGTCATGAAGTCGATCTACCCGGCACAACAGGACAATAGTGTCGCTCTCGGAGCACAGCCCGGGAAACTGGACCAGGTGATCGATGAGGCGACTGAGTTGCTGCGGCGACGTCGGCAGGTTCCGGCAGACAAGCCGAACAATTTTGATATCACAACTCCCAGCGGCATCATCTAGAGCTTCAATGGAATGCTCTTCATGGTCTCGATCATCGTTATTCCTCTGGTTAGCGTCGCGCTCCTGGTCGGCGGAATCGGAGTCGCGAACATTATGCTGGTTTCTGTCACCGAGCGGACAAAGGAGATTGGCGTTCGCCGAGCCATCGGGGCGCGTCGATCAGACATCGTCTGGCAGTTTCTCCTTGAGGCGATGACTCTCACTGGAGTGGGTGGAATCATCGGAATCGCGTTTGGGGTCTTGATTAGTCTCCTGCTCAACCTGCTTTTACCGAATGTTCCATCGACCGTGCCGATGATCTGGGTAGTCATCGGTTTCAGCGTCTCGGTGGCGATCGGTCTCGCAGCCGGGCTCTACCCGGCGATGAAGGCCTCACGCCTCGATCCCATCGATGCGCTGCGTTACGAGTAGCGAAGGAGAAACAACGGAACATACGGAATGAAACGGAAGACACGGAATGAGCAAGAGCAAACCCCGGTCGCCTGTTTGATTCCGTATGTTCGGTTGTTTCTCTCTTCCCTGACCAGCACCGGGTTCCTTAGCTGATCAATGGCTGATTGCGTATTCAAACCACGGTGGTGTTAAATACGTGGCGTGGGCGCCGCAGACACTGGGAAGCCCCTCAGCCATGCTCAAGAACTTCTCTCATTACATTCTGCTTAATGGCATCGGAGCTGGGGGTATGGGCGAGGTGTATCTCGCCGAGGACAGCCGTCTTGGCCGGAAGGTGGCGCTCAAGATTCTGCCCGCTGCCTTTACAAATGACGAGGATCGTGTCCGGCGCTTCGCGCAGGAAGCGCGTTCAGCGTCCGCGCTCAATCACCCGAATATCATCACCATCCACGACATCGGCCAGACGGAAGGCCGTCACTACATCGCGACCGAGTTTGTCGAAGGGGAAACACTGAGGCAGATGCTGGCGCGGGGCGCGGTTGCCCTCTCGGATTCGCTCGAGATCGGGATCCAGACTGCCAGTGCATTGGGCGCGGCTCACACGGCCGGTATCGTCCATCGCGACATCAAGCCGGAGAATGTCATGCGGCGGCCGGATGGGTACGTCAAGATTCTTGACTTCGGACTCGCCAAGCTGACTGAACAGGCACATGCCGGTGATCTTTATTCCCTGACCCGCTCTCTCTTTGAAACCACGCCCGGCCTCGTCATGGGAACGATCGCGTATATGTCACCCGAGCAGGCGCGCGGGCTCCCACTCGACGGCCGAACCGACCTTTTCTCTCTTGGCGTTGTTCTTTACGAGATGGTCACCGGTCGGCGGCCATTTGCGGGTGAGACGGCAAGCGATATGCTAGTTTCGATTCTCGACCGCGAGCCGCCCAGCCTTTCACGTTTTCTCGATGGTGTCCCTTCCGATCTGCAGGCTGTCGTCAATCGTCTGCTTGCGAAGGACATTTCTGCTCGCTACCAGACTGCCGCCGAGGTGATTGTCGATCTCAAGCGCACGAAGGCTCGAGTCGATTCCGCGACTGAGACCCCGGTGATCCGCTCATCAGCGTTGTCGCAGGTTGACTCCTTAGACCTGCCGACTGCAGCTATGACCGCCGGCCAACCGGCGCCGGACCTCTTCGCGACTTCGGTTCGCCCGCGGGCCGAGCGCACAAACAACACCGCCGCGACCGTCGCAGGGCGGGGCTTGGGTCCGCCAACAGTTTGGCGAAGACGACGGTGGATGCTGGCGTTGACTGGACTCATCGTTGTGCTGTTGATGGGCGTACTTGCGTTCTGGCAGTTTTTTGGAGACGAGCGGATTGAATCGCTTGCAGTCCTCCCTTTCGTCAACGAGAGTACCGATCGCGGAACTGAGTATCTCTCGGATGGAATCACGGAGGGGCTCATCAACTCGCTCTCCCAACTGTCTGATTTGGCCGTCATGTCGCGGAACTCGGTCTTCAGATTCAAAGGTAAGGAGGCTGATGCGCAGGCGGTCGGACGTGATTTGGGCGTCGCTTCGGTGCTCGTCGGGAGGGTCAAGCAGGAGGGTGATGAACTGGTCATCAATGCTGAACTCGTTGACGCGCGCAGTCGCCGCCAGATATGGGGAGCGCAGTTTCGCCACAAGATGTCCGACCTCATGGCGATCCAGGAGCAGATCGTCAGCTCGATCGCGACGCGACTGCGGGTGCGCCTTTCGACCGCGGCTCGACAAGCGCTGGCAGAGCGCCCGACCAGGAATCCGGAAGCCTATCAGCTCTACCTGCGAGGCCGTTATTACTGGAATGTCGGCTCACCCAGCGCGCTCAGGCAGGCCGACGAGTTCTTTGAGAAGGCGGCTGCCCTCGATCCCGCGTACGCTCTTGCCATCGCTGGCTGCGCGGCCTGCCACGCCTTTGGCGCGGACTCCCAGGAACCGCCGACCGAGAGTATGCCCAAGGCAAAGGAGGTTGCCCTGGCTGCGCTCAAACGCGACGAGCGCATCGCAGATGCGCACCTCGTCCTTGCCCGAGTCAGCTGGATGTATGATCGCGACTACCAGACGGCGGAACGCAAGTTTCAGCGCGCCATCGAGCTCGAACCCGCAGCGCCAGAAGCCCACGAGCAGTACGCGCAGTTCCTTGCGCTCATGGGTCGAGGTGAGGACGCCCTCGCAGCCATTGGTCGTGCGCGCACCATCGATCCGGGATCGGCCGGGATCAAACAGACAACCGGGATGATCTATTATTACCAGCGCCGGTACGACGAAGCGCTCGACGCACTGAAACAGGCTGTCAAGCTCGATCCGAATCTGGCTGCCGCTCACGAATGGACGGCTTTTGTCTACGAACAAAGAAACATGAAGCTTGAGGCGATCGAGCAGTTCCTGATTGCACGACGCATTGCAACTGACCGACCCGACTATCTGACCGAGCTGAAGAGCGCGTATGTGCGGTCGGGTTGGCAGGGCTTCTGGCGAAGAGAGCTTGCACATCTGCAGGCGCGAGCGGTGTCGAGCTACGTCCCGGCGACACAGTTCGCTGACGTCTATCGGCGGATTGAAGAGAGGCAGCAGACATTCGTCTGGCTCGGAAAGGCGATCGAAGAACACGACGGTAAGATCGTCGCGCTCAAGGTCGATCCAGCTTATGAGGGTTTCCGCGGCGATCGCCAGTTCGAGGAACTTGCCCGACGCGTGAACCCGGCTCAGTAGCCGACGAGAGGATACTCAGTGGCAAACATCCAGTTCCTGGGCGCAACCGAAACCGTGACTGGTTCTCGTCACCTGGTGGAGGTCGATGGCTACCGAGTCCTTGTTGACTGTGGGCTCTTTCAGGGCCTCAAGCAACTGAGGAAACGAAACTGGGAGCCTTTCCCGGTCAACCCGGCGTCGATCAATGCCGTCATCCTGACGCATGCGCACATCGACCATACCGGCTATCTGCCACGACTGGTGAGGGACGGTTTCAACGGGCCGGTCTACGCGACGCCGGCCTCCGTCGAACTCGCACGGATCCTCCTCCCCGATTCCGCGCGTCTGCAGGAAGAGGAGGCAGCGTATGCCAATCGTGCGCGTTACTCGAAGCACACGCCCGCGCTGCCGCTCTATAACGAGGCGAATGCAAATGCCGCGCTTCGATTGCTTGAGCCGGTGAACTATGGAAAGCGACTTTCACTGACCAAGCGAATCTCCTTTGAGTTCATCGGCGCCGGACATATTCTCGGCTCCGGTTTTGTCAGCCTCGACGTCACGAACGAGGAGGGCAGACAGCGGAAATTGCTGTTGACCGGCGACATCGGTCGTTATGATGAGCCGATTCTGAACGATCCCGAGCCGGTTGAAGAGGCTGATTACATTGTTCTTGAATCGACCTACGGCGACCGTGCGCACCCCGATATTGACGTCAAACTGCGTCTTGCCGAGATCGTCAACGAAACCGCCGCGCGCGGAGGGCATCTGCTTGTTCCCGCGTTTGCGGTCGGTCGAACTCAACAGCTCGTCTATCTGCTTCGGGAGCTGGAGGATGAGGGGCGCATTCCGATCCTGCCTGTTTATGTCGACAGCCCGATGGCAGTCAAGGCGACCAAGCTCTATTTGAAGCACAAGGAAGATCATGATGTCGACATGCGGGCGATCATGAGCGACGATCGCGATCCGCTTGCAACTCATCGGTTTCTACTCGCGAACACGCGGGACGAATCAAAACGCATTTCAAGGCAGGAGGAGCCGTCGATCGTCATCTCTGCAAGCGGAATGGCGACTGGAGGGCGCATTCTTCATCATCTGCGAAATCGTCTACCCGACGAGCGAAATACGGTCATGTTTGTTGGCTTTCAGGCCGCGGGGACTCGAGGGCGGAGATTGGTGGATGGAGAAAGCGAGATCAAGATGTTTGGGGAGTTTGTGCCTGTCCGGGCAAGAATTGAGTCACTCAATAACCTCTCGGCCCACGGGGACTGGCGCGAGATTCTGCGCTGGCTGAGTGCGTTCAGGCGGGCGCCGGAAAAGGTCTTTCTGGTTCATGGTGAGCCGGCGGCGGCGGCGGCACTCAAACAGAAAATCGAAGAGCGATACGGCTGGCAGGTTGAAATCCCAACCTACCTTGAGAAGCAGAGCCTATGATTGTTGAATACCACGGGAAGCGTCCGAAGATCGGGCAGCGAGTCTTTATTGCACCGACGGCGGTAGTCATCGGCGATGTCGAGATCGGTGACGACTCCAGCATCTGGTTTGGCGCCGTTCTGCGGGGTGATGAGGGACGCATCCTGATCGGTGACAGGACCAATGTGCAGGACAACGCTGTGCTGCACACCACTCCGCGTCATCCAACGGTTCTCGCATCAGGCGTGACAGTGGGCCACGGAGCGTTGCTCGAAGGGTGCTTCATCGAGGAGGGTGCGGTAATTGGGATGGGTGCGGTCGTGTTGCAGGACGCGGTTGTCGGAGCCCGATCGCTGATCGGCGCTGGCAGTGTCGTTACTCGCGGCACAATCATTCCGCCCGGCACGCTCGCAGCTGGTTCGCCGGCGGTGGTCAAGAAAGACATCAGCGGAGCAGCACTGCGCTCGATTGAACGAAGCGCTGCCATATATTGCGAACTCTCAAGCAGCTATCGCGAGCAAAACATCGACAAGCAGGAACCGACGTGACGGTGCTTTTCGTGCCGGGTCAGAAGCCACGCGAGATCGAGAAATAGAAGGCGTTCCGCTCGGGGCTGTGCCCCCAGTCGATCCGCACGGCGAGGTCCTTGTTGTAACGGAACTGGATTGCGGGCCCGTAGCCCGCACGCCATGGCGCCTCGCCGTACTTGTCGTTGATAGTGATTGCCGGATTGGTTTTCGAGCGCGTATCTCCCCAGGACTTGCCAACGTCGCCGAAGAATGCGATGTCGACTCCACGGTCTTCCTTCAAGGCGAAGACGGTTTGCCTCAACTCCCCAGAGTAGAGAAGGAGGTTGTGCGAACGAAAGCGGTAATTCGAGAAGCCGCGAACAAAGCGTCGGCCGCCGAGAAACGCGTTCGCATAAAAGGGAACTTGACTGCCACCTTTAGGGCTTCTCAAGTCAGCCATCGCCCGAAGCGCAAACGACGTCTTGCGGCTCCCAAGCGGAACGTAGACACGTCCGTCGAGCTGTCCCTCAGTCCATCCGTATGTTGTTGGAATGTTGTTGTTCAAACCGTCTGCGGAAGCGAGACGTCCGTAGATGTAACCACCGCGGGTCAGACCGCTCTCATCGTTGCGTCCGTCGTACTCGAAGAATGCACCGTAGGCGAAGAATCTCAGTTGTTCCTTGAGGGCCGGAACCCATCGAGTTACCGGTTGGACATTGGGGTCGCCTGAGAAGAGGACGTCGATCGCCGGCTCGTCGTCGAATTGACCCCGATAACTCGAAATGCTCAGACGACCGAGGTAGACCCCAGCCTGGAAGCTTGGCGTGAAATCGCGAAATAGCATTGCCTCAGCGTCACGAGTCTCAAGGTCGAAATTAGTTCGGTCACCCTCGCTCGAACGGGGGCCGATACCGAAGAAGGTATCTCGAGTTCGTCGCAGATAGCTGAACCAGACCTCGGCGTGTGTCTTGTCATCGCCGATCTTTGGAAGAAATGCCGAGAGCTCGAACCTCCGGTAAAGGCGTATCGAGGTCATTGCTCGCGCGCGGAATTCAATTCCAGGAATCTTGTTCGCGGTCGTCAATTCGATGCCAAGTCCGACACCACCGCCCTGCTCGAAGCCACCAAACAGAACATTCACAAACTTTGGGCCAAAGTTGATCGAGGTTAACTCTTGACGCCGCGGCGCCTTTCGACCAGCCGGCTTGACCGTCAGCGGAATCCCCCTGACCGGGCTTTGTCCCGCAACGCTTCCTCCAGCCTCGATCGTTGCCAAGGACGCATCCTCTGGAGCAGGATCAGAGGGTGGCCTGATCGACCGAGGAGTGAGGAGGAATGTCCGGGGGTGAAGTATGTTTTGAGTCGTCGGCTCCGCGTCTCCGAGTGATCGCTCCGTGGTCTGGGCAACACCCGGTGTGGGGATCAGAACGAGAAGGGCAAGCGCGACTGTTAACTGAAGAGGTGTATGACACTCTCGGGTGACGGTTGGCATCGAGGTTACTCTCCGGTGTGGCCAGCTTCTTGTCGCTCTCGGGTCTTGGTCAAGATTGAAGCTGATCGTCATTTGAATGTGGCCAATCGCGGCTGTCAAGAAGAAAAGAGGGGTGGAGGAAAGGGATTCTGAAGGACAGCAGTTCGTGAGGACCGGAATAATCCCGAACGAATGTGCGAAGCCGGCGTGGTAGAATGCGGCTAACAACCCCGAGACCCCCGGCCCGAGACCCCCGGCCCGAGACTTCCGGCCCGAGAATATTGATGATGACAGCAGAAGAGTTCAAAGTCCGCCACAAAAAGACCATCGCCGGCCTCTGGCAGGGGGTTGCCGCGCGATATGGTGTTTCAGAGACGTCGTTTGCGGAACGCCTCCACGCTTCGGCGGTGCGCGCCGGGGAGTTGGAAGCCCGAGACGGTGGCACGAAATTCCTCGAAGCAATCAAAGCCGGTGAGATATGTCTCGTCCTTGCCTGCGAGCACGGTGACGATGAGGCCTGGCGCGATTTTGACAGGAACTATCGCCCGGGGATGCACTCGGCCGCACGGGCGTTGACAAGGGACGACGCTGAGGCCGAGGATCTGACGCAATCGTTGATCGGAGATCTCTATGGCGTCCGACTTGATGGCGATCGGCGCCTCAGCAAATTCACTCACTACGCTGGTCGAGGCTCACTCGGTGGATGGTTGCGTGCAGTTGTTTATCAAACCTTTATCGATCGAAAGCGACAGACCGCGCGCCTCGAACAGGCGGGTGAGGTCGAGGACTTCGAGAGGCTCGCGGCGAAGGTGGAGAACCCGCTGGTCACTCCCGGCGTCCGGCCCGATCAGATCGAAGACGCCCGCTTGCGCCAGGCGACCGACGAAGCCCTCGTCCAGGGTTTCGCCGCGCTCGATGAACGTGACAGGCTCCTCCTGAACTACTATTATTTTGAAGATCTGACGCTCAAAGAGATTGGTTCGCTCATGCATGTGCACGAAGCGACGATCTCGAGATGGCTTCAACGGGCACAAAAGCAGGCTCGGCAAAAGACTGAGCAGATTCTCCAACGAAACTACGGGCTGCGCCGGGCTGAGGTTGCCGAATGTCTGCAACTGGCCGCACGAGCAGAAATCGACGTCCGTAGTCTGCTTGATGGTAGGGAGGGCGCGTCCGCGGGCCGCAGTCCCTAGCACCATTCTGACCGCAAGAACTAGCAAGTTACTCGTTCTGCAAGTGGATTGAACTGTTGGTTGGGTTGTATTAAATGGCCTTCGAGAGAAACAACACGGCGGGTGATTTCGAGACGATGCTGAGACGGCACCTTGAGCAGACCAATCGGCTCGCCGGTCCGTGTTCAGAGTTCGATGCTGAGGTGGCGAGCGCCTATCTCGAGGGGAGCCTTGGGGCGAGCGCCCGATTACGTTATGAGAGTCACCTCGCAGGCTGCGGCACTTGCCGGCACGGGCTTGTCACACTTCATCGGCTTTCTAGCGCAGCCGTGATGCCGGCGATCGCTTCACAACACCCCTTAATGGATTGGTGGCAGTCGCTCAAGGATGGTCTGAGCATGCCTGGTTGGCGATCGGTGGTTGTCGCGACGGCGAGCATCTTTGTCGTTTTGCTCGGTGTTTATGCGGTCAGGCGCCAGTCCGCGTCGAGTGCACCAAGTGCGACAATCGCAAGGATGGAACAGGCCCCGGAGACGCGTCAAGCTCTTGCCACGGCAGCTACCGGGACGTCAGCTCTTCCGACGCCGAGGAGTTCCTCAAATGTCCTTCTCCGAGTCGAGTCGCGCCAGGAGCAGCTTGCGCGCGCACGTATTCGACCCGACAGGGATGACGCAGGCGCGTCGGCGCCCCCGTCGCAAGCTCCGCAACTCTCAGCCGATGTTCGAACGGTGACGGCCGAGGAGCCTGACGTCAAGCTGGGTCTGGGCCCGGCGCCTGGTAAACAAATGATCGCGTCTGTCCAGCAGCCGGCAAAGTCGGGGGATGTCGAGACAAGGAAGGAGGAGTCGGCTGGTGGGCGGCAGGACGCACCCAGGCCTCCGGAGACAGTCGCTGCAGCGGCGACCATGAGCGAACGCCCCTTGCCGGCCGCGGGAGCGCGAAGACTGGCGCCACGCGAAGCCACGCCTGCTAAACCGAAGGCGACGCCGACTCCCCGGTCAAACGAAGATGAGAACTTTCACGCGCTTGTTCGCAGGGTGCGCGACAAGACGTTCAGGTTCGATCGTGGCGTCTGGATCGACCAGGAGTACAAGCCTGAAAACCGCTTGCAGCGAACCAGGTTGAACCACGGCAGTTCCGACTATGAACGCGTCCTGACTGAGATACCCGCGCTTGCTCCCTTCTTCGATCTCGGCCCGGTGATCGTCATTTGGCAGGGCAGAGTCTACGATGTCCGGAAATAGCCTCTCTCCGGCTAGCTCCTGGCAAGTCCAAAGAGGTCAACAACCCTAGAGACACCGAGGCGCAGAGAAAGCACAGAGAAGA
>JANNRD010000626.1:0-11844 GCA_031401095.1 Acidobacteriota bacterium | reverse complement strand
TGATCAGCCAATTCGGCGAAGGCGGGATGGGTGAACTCTATCTCGGACGCCATATGCGTCTCGCCCGCGAGGTGATCATCAAGACGATCAGGACTGAAGACTTCAGTCCGAAACAGATCGAACATCTTCGCGAACGGTTGGAACGAGAGGCGTTTGTCCAATCTCAACTCGACCACCCGCACATCGTTCGCGTCTATGACTTCATCGCGGTCGGCGATACAACTTGCATGGTCATGGAGTATGTTCCCGGCCGGGACCTCCGAAAGATGATCCTGCGCGAGACCGGTCCAATACCCGCAGCTCGGGCGATCCACCTCTTCAAGCAGGTCCTCGTTTCGATCGACTATGCACACAACTTCGTCTATTCCGATCCAGCCGGACAGAAACACCAGGGCATCATTCATCGCGATCTGAAACCTGCCAATATCCTGGTGACACCAGAGGATGTCGTCAAGGTGACCGACTTCGGGATCGTCAAGCTGAAGGGCGTCAAGGGCGGAACCCAGATCGGATTCAACCCCGGCACACCGGAGTATATGAGTCCTGAACAGGCGATCGGCCGCGAACTCGATCAGCGCTCCGATAACTACTCACTTGGCGTTGTCTTTTACGAAATGATGACCGGTCGCGTACCCTTCGAGGACAGCGGCAGTGGGACCTCAGACTACGCTATCCGCAAGGGCCATATTGAATTGCCGGTGCCACCGCCGTCACAGTTCTATCCGGCGATCTCACCCGAGCTGGAACGAATTCTGCTCATGGCGCTCGAGAAAAATCCCGAGAATCGGTTCCAGACCGCGCGCGAATTCCTGAACGCCATCGAGGACTATGAAACGACCGGCATTGCTTCAGGCTCTCTGCGCAACCCTGCCGCGTCACCACGACACACCGTTGTCCAGAGAGTCTCCAACAGCGTCAGCCCGGCGGCGGTCAGCTCAGTTGATCCCGGTTTCCACTCCAGTCGAGCCAATGCGGCCGTCGCGACCGTCAACGAAGTCCCCGCTGCCGCATCAGGGAACCACAAGTCAGCGTCCGATCATGCCATCTCGTCGCCACGCGAGAGGAAGCGACTGCCGGTACTCATTGGCGGGACGCTCACGGGGCTGCTCGTCATTGTCTTGGTCGCCTGGTATCTCCTTTCTCGCGGTTCGACGCCCGAGGTGCCCCGGCTGTCACCCACCATCGCTCCGCCCGGAATGGTTCGCATCGCGGGCGCGGAGTTCCTCATGGGCCGCGATGGCGGCAACGCGTGGGAAGGACCTGCGCACAAGGTCTCAGTCAAACCGTTCCTGATTGACGAGACTGAAGTTACAAACGAGGAGTATCAGCAGTTCATCGACGCAACCAGGGCACAGCCGCCGAAGCACTGGGTCAATGCCCGCTATGTCATCGGCGATGCGACACTGCCGGTCGTCAATGTCAATTGGTCTGAAGCAAAGGCCTACTGTGCCTCGCTCGGGAAACGTCTGCCTACCGAAGAGGAATGGGAGTACTCCGCGCGTGGAATCGAAGGCAAGCTCTATCCCTATGGTAACGAGTGGCGCGCACGTTTCTCGAACGCAGCCGAGGATGGCGTTGGCCGTCCCCGCCCGGTACGGAGCTATCCCGATGGCCGCAGTCCGTTCGCGGTCTACGATATGGCGGGAAATGTGCAAGAATGGACTGCGAGCGACTTCACCGCGTATCCGGGCAGCCCGTTGTCGGAGAGTGAGCGAGCGGGGAACATCGGCAGAAAGGTCTTGCGTGGAGGCGCCTTCAGTGCGCGGGCCGAGTTTCAAACGACGACGGACCGATTCTTCTACGCTCCTTCGACGGCCAACGAATACACCGGATTCCGTTGTGCCAAGGACGCGCAATAGCGGCCCGCTGTAACGGTCGGTTAATCATGGCAATGGTTGAGAGAATTAGCGTCTCCGGTCGATGGGCCCTTCTGGGCCTGGCGGTCGTACTCAGCACAATCACTGCGCTGGCGCAGGGCGGGCGGGAACTGCCAATCGAAAAGCCTCGCGAGCGGAGTTCAACCGAAGCGCCAAAGTTGCGACCGCCAACTCGGCAAGCGCCAAATACGTCGACCGTTTTTGTCCTGCTCAACCCGATCGTTCCGGGTCAGGTCACCGTCAAGACCGCGACCGGCAAGATGGTCAAACAGGGTGAGGCGGATCTGGAGGGCCAGGCAACCTTCTCTTTGCCGCGCGGCCAGTCGTATCAGATCGAGGCTTCATCGCCTGGCTTCAGCAGCGGCTCGGCAGTCATCAAACCTACGTCGGCATCGTCGATCGTACGCATCAACCTCAACGCGCAATCGCGGATACTTCGGCTGGAGAATCTGCCAACTGCGGCAGAAGTACTGATTGACAACAAACCCGTGCCGGTGAAGCTCATCGCCGGCATAACGACCATCGCCGGGGTCACTCCGAGCAAACACAAGCTGGTTGTACGACACCCGGAGTTCAACGAGTACAAGACCGATATCGATCTCAGCCGCCTTGGCATTGGCGAATCAATGACCTTCCAACTGACGCTCGAAAAAGTAGCGAAGCTGACGATCCAGTCGATCGCCGGGGCTGAGGTCATGATTGATGGCGCAATGCAGGGAAGAGTTCCGGGCAACGGCACAATAACCATCGAATTCCCAATAACCCAGGTCGCGGAGCACGTCATCAGCGCCGAAAAGCCAGGGTACATCGCGAAGAGTCTGCGCGAGCGGCTGAGCGCCGGGCCACGGACGCTGATCCTCGATCTGGAACCGTTCGCCAACCCCGAAGGAGCCTCAGACGGTTACGACAATCTCAATCAGTGGAGCGCTCCGGCCACCTGGAAGACCGTCGCCAACGCAGCCAACAGAACGCTGCAGATTTCGGGTCCAAAACTCGGGCTCCTGAAGGACAGGGTCTATAAGGATTTTCAGGCCGTTTTCACCATCTGGCTACCCGAGGGCAGAGGCGCGACATGGGCCGTCAGGGCCGACGCGACCGGTCAGAACTATTACCTCTTCCATCTCTCGGGGCCACGATCGACAACACACATTCCAAACCGCTTCTACAGCTATATCGTCAAGAGTGGGAGCCAGCCGGTCGAGGTCAATACGCCGACGCCGCTGGTCGTCGATCTCAACTCCACCTCTTCGTTTCTGATACACGTCGTCGCGCGTGGCTATACGATCGAGCACTCGATTACGTCAAATGAAACAGGGGAGAAGGTGACACTGGGGCTCTACACCGACTCTTCTCCAACAAAAGACAAGTTTCTCTATGGTCTTTTCGGGTTTCGATCACTCGCTGGCGAGATGTTCATCGTCGACGATTTCACCATCGACCCGAGCAAGGAGACCGCCACGACTCGACCAAGATAACCGGCTTCAGTCAGCCGCGCCGAAGCTGCGAAGCGCACGGACGTGGGGGCTCAGCTTGGGCCGCCTCCGAACCCTATGGCAAAGAAGACCAAACTTGAAGACCAGCAGCAGGCCGGAAAGCGACCCGGGGGCGGCTGGCCCGAAGGCGCCTCGCCTGGTGGCGACGAGATCACCGGGTGGTTCAAGGACGACATCTCGCGCCGAACTGCTTCGCGACGGCTGGGTAAGGGATTGGCATGGGCATCGGGTCTGGGGATCGGGGGTCTGACGGTCTATAAGTTGGCGTCGGGTAATGATGACGAGATCTCGTATGATTCGCTGGACCTGCAACGAAAAGAGGGATGGAACGTTGGGTCGGTAGACAAGCAGGTCAGCTTCCCTCCCGCCTACCTGAAACAGCTTGATAGCAGCGGCAACCCATTTTCGAGTGAGCTGACTGATCCGACCCGCCTGATCGAGGTCTACCAGCCAAAGAATGCGCAGTGGCAGCCTTTTTTTGTACCGACTCTGATCCAGAGTCTGTCACAACCATCTTTGCGCAAGCAGATCACCTTTCCGCTTTCGACACCGGCGATGGACGAGGCCTACAAGCGGGCTGAGGGTCTGCGAGAACTGGTCAGCCAGGCGGCAAATGCAGCTCAGACACTGATCATCGCAGACTTGCCGGGTCCCGAGTCGGTCGCGGTTGGCGCCGCTTTAGCCGGGACCGCTGATATCGTTTCGACCTTTGACAACTGGCCTCACCCGCTGGGCGTCGTCCGCTCCCACGAGACGATCGGCGCGATGCTCAATTACGCGGGTGAGATCGCGCGCAAGAAAGCTGACCTCAAGGCTGACGCACCCGCGGTCTTGTTGTTGGACAATCAACGCCTCTCACCTTATCGGGACGAGGAAACTCAGTTCGATAATCGCCACCTTGCCAAGATGCCACCGGTCGATCAACTAAAGAAGCGCGGGATCAAAAGCGTCATCTATCTCGTCCGCAACGAGACCCAGCGCGAGGAGCTCGACGATCTCAATGATGACTTCGTCGAATTCCAGAAGAACGAGATCCAGGTCCAGATTCTCCGCCTCTCTGACTTCGGTCCTTCAGATGAGGAGGTCAAAACCACCGGCGCGGCCGGCGCACCACAGGTCGTTCGTGAGCGACACTATTATTACGGGGGCTCACCTTTCTCACATCTCCTCTTCTACAGTTACTACTTCTATCGTCCGTACCCGTCTGTAGCCTTTTCTCGTGGTGGGCGGTCGTGGGCGCCGCCGAGACCAGTCGGACCGTCTCCGATTCGACCTCCCGCCTATCGTCCGGTTTCGCGCCCGACCATCTTCAGCGCGACGCGTGTCGGTGGCGCAAGTGGGATCGGGAGGACGAGGCCAAGCGGTTTTGGGCGCACAAGTGTTCGCATGTCAGGCGGCCGGGTCACAGGGACAAGATCGGGGCGCTCGGGTTCATACGGACGCAGCGGCGGCTGGTTTGGTGGCTAGTCACGCGCGTCTCTTCTTTCCATAGTCTTCACTCCTGGAGCATCAAAAAGCATGACCCTCGTGTTGATGGGCACTGAAGTTTTCATTCTCGCGCTATTGCTGCTCGGCGGTTTGATGGCAACGGGCATCTATTTTGCCGTTCGCTCGCCGAGGTCGATCAGTGGGTCGCGTCGCGAGTTTCTCCGCGGTGGTTCGGTGGAGGAAGGCAAACACGCTGTCTTTTTTGGGATGCAAATCGCGATCCAGGTCTTTGGTGGAGACGCACTTCGTTCGCAGTTCGCGGCATTGGTCGCAGCCGAGGATCAGACGGACACCCCCGAGGAGAAACGCCGGTTCACCAAGTCGGTCGCGTCTCTGTTGACCCAGAATCAGTACGCCTGGGAGTATGGCTTCTGGGAGTACTACACGGACGCAGAGACATCGATTCAAACTTTCAATCAATGGCGCAATGAACTTGAAGCTTCGATGGCGACTGAGCCAGATGAACTCGGCGAGGAGATCGACCGGCTGCATCGCTTCTCGGACGAGAAGGAGTACCTCGTTGTGACCCTCATCATGCTCATCGACAATCGTGATGAGCCAATCGCCGACGATGTCGGCGATTACAGTTTCCGTCCGACCTACGGACAACTCTCGGCGCCGTTTCGCGAGACTGCGGAAGGGTTCGATGAGAAGCGGTATTGGGAAGCCGCAACATTCGCCAGCCTGCTCGAATCTGCCTGCGAGCTTGACCCGCGTGCGATCGAACGCGACGGTATTTTTGTTTTCCCCGGCACCGCCCAGGACGGGTTGTCCTCTCTCGACCTTCTTGGCGATCCGGACTGGAAGTACCTCACTGATCACTCGTTCCGTCTTTAGTGGGAAGAGATCGGCATGACTCACGCCGGCAATGACCTTGTCTCAGAGAGTGGGGCCCTGGAATGTCAATCAGCCCGCTAGCAGGCAAGCCCGTCCCCCCTGAACTGCTCATCGACGCCGGCCAGCTCGAACGCGATTACTACGAGCGTCAACCCGACCCAGAGGATCCTTCTCAGCTTGTCTGCTTCGGTACGAGCGGCCATCGCGGCAGTTCCGCGGCCGGTTCGTTCAATCTGGCTCACATCGTCGCCATCACGCAGGCGATCTGTGAGTACCGCCGCGCGGAGGGGATTACTGGGCCGCTCTTTATTGGGAAGGACACCCACGCGCTTTCGGGACCAGCGCAAAGAACCGCGATTGAAGTGCTGGTCGCGAATGAAGTCGAGACATTTATTCAGCGCAACGACGGGTTTACACCAACACCGGTCATCTCCCGGACAATCCTCGCCTCCAACCGCTTGCGAGCCGGAGATTTCGCCGACGGCATAGTCATCACACCCTCGCACAATCCGCCAGCGGACGGCGGCTTCAAGTACAACCCGCCAAACGGCGGGCCTGCTGACACTGTCATCACTTCCTGGGTTCAAAACCGCGCCAATGAACTGATCCGAAATGGCAACCGTCAGGTCAGACGAGAGCCCTATGAGACCGCGCTCCACCGCAGCAACTTGCACCAGGAAGATTTCCTCATGCCGTATGTGCAGGAGCTTGACAAGGTCATCGATATGGCGGCGATCCGTGCGTCTGGCCTGAGGATCGGTGTCGACCCGCTGGGCGGAGCGTCAGTCGGCTATTGGGCGCCAATCGCCGAGATTTGGGGCTTGAATCTGAGTGTCGTCAATCCCACCGTGGACCCGACCTTCTCGTTCATGACGTGCGATCACGACGGCAAGATCCGGATGGACTGCTCGAGTCCCTACGCTATGAAGAGCCTCGTCAACCTCAAGGACACCTACCAGATCGCCTTTGGCAATGACCCGGATGCTGATCGTCACGGGATCGTCACACCCTCGATCGGCCTCCTCAACCCAAATCACTATCTTGCGGTGGCGATCGACTACCTGCTCGCTAACCGCGCAGGCTGGCCCTTAACGGCGGTGGTCGGAAAGACTTTGGTCAGCAGCGGTCTGATTGATCGGGTTGTGCGATCCCTCGGCCGCAGACTCTTTGAGGTTCCCGTCGGCTTCAAATGGTTTGTTGATGGGCTCTTTGATGGTTCGTGTTGCTTTGGCGGAGAGGAGAGCGCGGGCGCCAGTTTTCTGCGGCACGATGGGACTGTCTGGACCACGGACAAGGATGGAATCATCCTCGGTTTGCTCGCGGCAGAGATAACAGCGCGAACCGGCAGGGACCCTGGCGAGCATTACCTCGCACTGACGGCAGAGCTCGGCAGGCCTTTCTATCGACGCGTCGACCTCCCAGCCACCTCCGCACAGAAATCCGCCTTCGCGAGGCTCACGCCGGGTAGAGTTGCGGTCGTCGAACTGGCCGGTGAGCCGATACTCCAGAGGCTGACTCAGGCACCTGGAAATGGCGCGCCAATTGGCGGTTTGAAGATCGTCACCGAGAACGGATGGTTTGCAGCACGACCTTCAGGAACAGAGAATCTGTACAAGCTCTATGCGGAGAGTTTCAAGAGCGAAAGCCACCTCGAGACGCTCATCTTCGAGGCTCAGGAGATAGTCACCAAGGCGCTCGTCGACTGACTGGTCAGCAACGAGGTGACGGGCCGCCTTGTTTTTGTGGGAGGCAATCGTGCAGGAGAACCAGAGATGGGAATGCTTCTGACGGTGCTACCCAAAGGTCTCGTCACCTGACCTGGCCTTGATCTGAGCCGGAAGCAGATCTCGAGGGTCTCTGATCTCGATGGCACGTTGGAAGGTGCCGCACTCTGCGACGATGCGACTCGGCGGCACGATCTCGCGAGCAACCCGGCAGCGCTCCATGCCATCGCCTGGTTTCAGGCAATTGGTTTCACGCAACCGTGGGCCGCGGATCGAAGGATCTTGCCGCGAATAGCCGGGCCCGCATGGTACGGCCCGGAACTCCCGGTACAACCACATTCCTGTGATGCCGAAAGGCGTTGAGCACTCGATGACACGGCCAATGTAGAAACATCTACCTCATCCTCGAACACGTTGCCGCAAATGGACGAGCGCAGATCGCCCAGCCCGGGACTCCGGTTACAAGCACCTTCGGCAAGGCGTAGCGTCGAGGAAAAAGGGATGAGCTTGCCCCCGAAACACATGTCAGATCTGCGGCTCTGATGTCCGCCAAACATCCTCCCTGTCGGGCATAATCATCCCGCCACCGCGCCCTTCCGAAAATTGACATCGAGTGCCGATAGAGATACCATTATGCTATCTAAATGGATGCTCGGGAGGTTGACGATGAGCGACGCGACTCTGTTGATCAAAAAGATGCCCGCGGACTTGAAGCTCTGGCTGGCCCGCGAAGCGGCACGCAACGATCGCTCTATGAACAAAGAGACGATACGCCTGCTGGAGGAGGCCCGTGAAATGCGTGGAAACACCCACAAACCGGAAAGGGACGACCAGGCGATAGCGCAAATCGTCAAAGACCTGCGGGCCTTGCCGATTAAGGACAAGCGCCCAATGGACAAGATTCTGTATGATGAATCAGGAATGCCTAAATGAGCAACAAGCTCGCAGGCGCGGTCATTGATTCATCCGCGCTTCTCTGTGTTGCACTCGGTGAGCCGGCAGCGAAGCTCTTCCTCGACGGTTTTTCGAGAACGGAAAAGCTCTATATTGGCGCGGCAACCCGAGCGGAAACCTGGCTGGCCGTGCACAACGCCATGGGTCGGGTCGGTGCGCAAAAAATCGATGATCTGCTGGATGCCTTCAAGGTCGAGACGGTCGATTTCGGGGCATCCTCGTTGCCGCACTTTCGACAGGGCGGCGCGGATTACCACCACAAATTTCACGCCAGAGCCAGATTGAACATTGGCGACCTTTTTGCATACTCGCTGGCGAAGCAAATGAAACTCCCCTTGTTCTTTCAAGGGACGGATTTTGCAAATACCGATCTCGCAAATGCGATGAAAACACTCGGCTATGAAATGTCGGCAAAGGGCGTTCCCCGGCTTAAGATTCACTGATTGCGAGGCACTACCTCAGGTTGGTATCAGCCATAAAGAAGAGCGTTTTCAGACTCATACTTATCTGCCCTTCGGAAGGGGACGTTGAAGGCCGCTCGATAGGAAGCTACCGAGTCCGGCGGTGGCTGGTGCTCACGAGGCCGCGTCTGCTACTTACCCTTCCCTTCGGCTTCAAGCTTTCGCTTGATGGCGAGAAGCTCGTGACGCTTCTCGGGGCTGACCTCGGGATACTTGAGGCCGAGACGGCGGATGTGCGAGGTGATGACATCAGCAACGCAGGCGCGAGCAAATCCTTTCTTATTGGCCGGAATGATATACCACGGGGCATGGTCTGAGCTCGTTGCACCGAGCATCTCTTCGTAGGCTTCCATATAGCTGTCCCAGACTCCACGCTCTGCAATATCGCCGGTCGAGAACTTCCAGAGTTTTGCCTGATCGCTGAGCCTCGCGACGAACCTCTGTCTCTGTTCCTCCCTCGAGATATTGAGAAAGAACTTGATGATCATCGTTCCATTTCGATGGAGGTGACGCTCATAGTTTCTAATGTCCTCAAAGCGTTCACGCCAGACTACGGGACTCTTCTTCAAGTTGGGTATTCGCTGCGCCGCCAGGATTTGAGGATGCACTCGAACCACGAGGACCTCCTCATAGTACGAACGATTGAAGATGCCGATCCGGCCCCGTTCCGGCAAACCCTTGTTGTATCGCCAGAGAAAGTCGTGGTCTAGTTCCTCAGCCGAAGGTTGCTTATAGCTGAAGACCTGACAACCCTGCGGATTGACACCAGACATGACGTGCTTGATCGCGCCGTCCTTGCCCGCCGCGTCCATTGCCTGAAAGATAATAAGGATCGAATATGAGTCGCTCGCAAAAAGCAACTCCTGGGCTTCTGCGAGCGCCTTCACATCCTCGGAGAGCGCCGCTTCGGCCTCCTTCTTGTTCTTGAAGAGACCAGCGTGGTCAGGGTCATAATCCTTGAGTCTCACGTTTGAGCCAGGCTTGACGAGGAAGGGCCGATGGTCGAGAGGGGGTGAGCCAACGGCGGGCTTTCTTTTCGGGGTTTTGAGCATCGTACAAACTTCTCCTTTTGACCGCCTCATTCTACGTTTGGGCCGTTGTGGAGTACAGCCTTCACCTGTCTTTTCCGTATCCACGCCGCCTTTTGCGGTTCGCGAACAATTGAAGTATGTTATCGAAGCTTATGGAACCCATTGAACTTAAGAAACTGAAGGGCCAGGTTCCGCACGAGGTCGAAGCAGCACTCCGCGACCAGGCGCTCAAAGCTGAGGGTTGGGCAGGCAAGGTTAGACTGTGTTTCGCGGCTATTCTTGTAGCAGCTGCCGTCGCTGCGTGGCCGCAGCCTGCCCCGCCAAGGTACATTTACATTGCGATCGCGGCCGCCTGGCTGACGACGTTCATCATTGTTCGACTCAGACTAAAGCAAGGAACGTCGGATTCACTCGTGACGCTGACGACCCTCATCGACTTCACGCTCGTCAACGCTGGTCTGCTCCTCTTTGTCTGGCAGCGGCCCTGGCCCGTGAGCGGGTCTGGGCTCTTCCTCTGTTACTTTCCTCTGCTTGCAGTGGCGTCGCTCCGCTATCGCGTCGGTCTCGTTGTTGTCGCCGGCCTTTATGCTGCGGCATTCTATACGATGGCTAGTCTGATTGCGCTCGGCAGCCCTTGGTTTCGCGTCTCGATGCTCCTTATGACAACGCTCGTTTGCGCGTTCGGGTCACGAAAGCCGAAGGACCTCATGGTCGCTGTCGTGAACCGTGCCCTCCTCAACGCGTTTAACCTGGGTGCGAAACACCGAGGGAGCGAGCTCAACACGCTCTTCCACGAAGCCGTCTTCCCTCCGGCGATCCTCGACCTCCCAACGATCTGGTGTTCATCCAAGCATGAGCCTGGAACCGAGACGGCTGGAGACTATTATCAAGTCTTTGAGACCGAGAAGGGGCCCCTCCTCGTGCTCGCTGATCTTGGAGGACAAGGACCAGGCAGTTTCCGTGATCTGGCACGATTGCATCAGAGTCTCCTTCGGATCGTACTCGAGGAACCCGTGCTGACGGGCATCCTTGGGCGCCTTAATGCCTATCTGTGGCAGACCTACGGAGGGCAGCGGCAGTTGCCTTGCTTTCTCGCACGCTGGGAAGGAGACGTCATGGAGTACGCCAGCGCGGCGCATCTGCCGGCGTTGCACCTGGGCAAGACAGACCGGTCGCGCCTGGAACCGACTTGCGGGGCGGTTGGGGAGCGAGAAGATGCCCAATTCGCTTCAGCGAGCGTACCCTTTCCCGCACGAGATATGTTGCTCGTGTACACTGATGGCCTTTACCGCAAGTTGGCCGACGATCGCGTGCAGGGGATTGCTGAGATTGAAGGTCTGGCGGACCGTTTCAGCCACGGCGAGGTGAACACCTTCTGCCACCGTGTGTTTGACTGCGCACAACCGGGTCTGGATGATCCAAAAGACGATTGCACACTGGTCGTCGTTCGCCGGCAGCCAAAGGCAACGGAGGAGTCAAAGACCACGGCGAGCGCCTGAGCTTGAGATCAAAGCGCGCCAAAGAAATGCTGATCCTTGGAATTGAAAGCTCCTGCGACGAAACCGCCGCGGCCGTCGTTAAGGATGGCGTCGAGGTGCTCTCCAATGCAATTGCTTCACAGATCGCGACGCACGAGCCCTACGGCGGTGTTGTCCCGGAATTGGCCTCCCGCGAGCACCTCGAGAAGATCGACGTCATCGTCCAGGAGGCGTTAACACGAGCCGAGGTGGAAGCCCGACAGATCGACGGTATCGCCGTCACGAATGGACCGGGGCTGATTGGGTCTCTCCTGGTAGGAATTAACTATGCCAAGGGGTTTGCCTTCGCACTCGGAAAGCCGATCGTCGGTATCAACCACATTGAGGGGCATGTCTATTCCGTAGCCTTTGAGTATCCGCCTCCGGTCTTCCCTGCCCTTGCCCTCGTCGTTTCAGGTGGTCATACAAATCTTTTTCTGATCCCTGAACCGGAGTCCTACA
>JANNRD010000625.1:0-14959 GCA_031401095.1 Acidobacteriota bacterium | reverse complement strand
GTTCGGATCGGATTCAATCCTCACCAGGTCCTTGAGGTTTCCCCTAATTCTACCGCCACTAAAGTGGTCGAGAGACGAAGGATCGGACCGAATCGTGATTTCACCTCGACGCCAGCGAAGCATGTCGCGCTGCGGGAGTTGGTGTTCCAGCGAAAGCATGGGGCGGTAAACTTCGGCGAGGATATTCACCAAACACTTGTGGTAAACGACACCATATCGGCGACTGAACTTAAGGTGAGTTGGAATGCTGCGGTTGATCTGACCTCAGACTTTAGCCGTGTATTGCCAGTCGAAATATCCTATATGGTAATCGGAGAAGTAGACGATTAGTAGTCGTCTCTGGAATCCGAGACCTCTCGGGAATCGAGCGCAATCCAGTGCATTTCGGCGCTGGTTTTGCGCTCGCAGCCGGGGCTCTATCCGACAAATCCATCCCGCTTCTCCAGCCGAGCGGTTAAGGTGCCACCAACATGCTAGAACCGTACTTCACAAGGTGAGCCGGGGGCTTTGAATCCTCGGATACTCAAAGAGATTGTTGATGAAGTCTTCGACTGACTCTGGAAGGACAACGTCCCGAGTTTGCTCGGCTGCGGAGTAACTATGTCAAAGACAATTGGCCGGCGTAATTTCATCGCATCTGTTGGAGGCATCGGAACTGGACTCCTGACTGCGAAGTCCTTCAGCCGTGTTCTCGGAGCTAACGAACGCATCCACCTGGCAATCATCGGTGCTGGCAGTCGAGGTCGCAGTCTCATGCGAACCTTCAATGAGTTCGCCGACGAGTGCGAATTCATCGCCGTCTGCGATGTCTATGAGCCGCGCCAGGATCTGGCTCTGAAGCTTGTGCGTGAGGGGACCAAAGCGACTTTCGATTATCGTCAGATTCTCGACAACCGAGAGGTCGATGCGATAGTCAGCGCGACGCCCGATCATTGGCACGCGCAGATTCTGATTGACACGGTTCAGTCCGGCAAGGACGCCTACACCGAGAAGCCTTTCTCACACTCAATTGAACAGGGCGCGAAAATGGTTCGCGCTGTCCGTGCCACGAAGCAGGTGGTGCAGGTCGGAATGCAACGTCGCAGCTCGCCTGTCGTACGGGGTGCGAAGAAGCTGATCGATGATGGTGTGCTTGGCGAGATCGTACTTGCGAGAGCACAGTGGTACTGGAATCAGGAGCCATTGCCCCGGAAGGCGACTCTCGAAGGGAGGCTCGATTGGGAGCGCTTCCAGGGACCGACAAAGCGCCGCCGCGCGCTCGACGAGATTAGATTTCTGCACTGGCGGAATTTCTGGGATTACTCCGGCGGTCATATGACCGATCAGGGGACTCACCTCATGGACGTCATCCAGTGGTTCTGTAACGGCGGTCTACCGCCGCGTTCAGCCGTCTGTCAGGGTGGAAATTATGTTCACATCGGGGCCGAAGCGCCTGACACGTTTTCGGCCGTCTTCGAGTATCCGACGTTTCTCGCGACGTGGACTCTCTGCTACGCGAACTCGTTTGAGGATGGCTGGAAGATCGTCATCCAGGGAAAGAAGGCGACGATGGTCATTGACGAGGACGGGTATCGAGTCTTTCCCGAGGTGTGGAAGCGCCCGGGCATCCCTCCCGTAGCGATCCACGAAGAGAAAGGGAGTATCCCGACCCGACCGCACGTCAAGAACTTTCTCGACTCCGTACGAGGAAGGCTGGAGCCGAATGCCCCTGTTGAGGTCGGCCACAACGCCGTCACCGGTCCGCATCTTGCAAACCTTGCCCTGCTACAACGGAAGCGCGTTTTCCTGGGGGACGCTGCGATAACTACAAAAGTCTAGCGGCGAACGGGGAGGCGCGACAACTCAGTCCTCGTTCGAGGAGGGTCGCGGCCATCGGCATGAGCAACAATCCCGAGACCTCATCTGACCTTGTCCAGATCAATCATTGACCAGGTGCCTGTCCATCCATTCCAGCACTAGCCGGCGCATCTCTGGAAGTTCTTCGTGCGCGCAGTCGAACAGGTCAATGCGGCAGTCTTCGGCCTTGCCGAATTGTTGATAAAGCGGCATGAGGTGATCGCGGATACGTTCGACGCCGGCAGGCGGCGTGAGCAAATCCTTCCGCCCGTTCAAGCTGAGGTGCGGGCGCGGGACGATCAGTTCGTTGATCTGGTGAGCTTGAAAATGCTTGAGCAGGCTCGGCACGTAGTAATAAATGCCGTGACCCTTCAGGTTGCCGATCTTCATTAGCTCCTCAAAGTCGGTCATACAGCACAGGTCGATACAGAGTTTGACGCGGGGATCGAGTGCGGCCAGCCACCACGCCTTCGTCGCGCCCATCGAAAGGCCGAACGCGCCGATTCGGTTCGGGTCAACCTCTGGGCGGCTGACCAGGTAATCAACCGCACGATGCTCGTCGAACATCATCATCCCGTAGAGCACCTGGCCCCGCCAGAGCATTTGCTTGAACGCATCTTCTTCGCCGGTTTTGCCGCTGGAATTGTGCTGTCGCTGGCCGAAACACCAGCTATCAATCGCCAGCGTGACGATGCCCTTTTCGGCGACGACCGGCGCGTAAGCCGGCAGCACCTTCTGACCCGTCAGCAGCTCCATTTTGCCGGTCGGGTACGTCCCGCCGTGCCAGTGGATATAGAGCAATCCCGGCGCCGCCTTTTGTCGTTTGTCGGGAATGAGCAGCACCGCGGGCACAGGCTCGATGCCGTTCAAATCAAGTTCGAGATGTTCAAGCACGTAGCCATCGCCTTTTTCAGTCTTGATCAGCCTCGGTCGTCTAGGGCGATGATTGAACGGCAGGTCGCCCAGTAGGCTCCAGAGCAGCCGGCGGCGCTTCTGCTGGTAAGCAACAAACTCTCTTTTCGTTCTGACCGATTGCGCGTCGGTGATGGATGGAAGGCCTGAAGTGATGGCGAGAGTTGCAGCAGTTTGTTTGAGGAAATCGCGGCGGGATGATGAAGACATGTTGCGTTACCTCTTGCGGTGCATTCCATCATTGACAACGTCCAGGATCAGGCAATATCGAGCGATTCTCATGTCAGTGATTTCCGTAAACTGAGCTCGACCTCCACAAGCGCACGCCGATTATGGTTGCAGAATTCCTTCAGAGTATAGTCGGAGCGAAGGTGAAGGTGAAAGACAAAGTGCAGGTACTGGTCTAGCCGCGCCAAGGATACTCGACGTCAATCATTCAGCTTCAATCACGGGCGATCGCGGGCAATGGCTTGACTCTATTTTGGATCAATCCGCCGCGTTGCGCGTTGTATATTGTAACGCTTGTCTCAAAAGGGAAGAGAGCGCAATTGCCTCTGAAGATCCCGAGCCCTGCACAAGCGAGTGTTTGACCATCGTGGGGGATGGAGAGGGATGAATGGGACGGCTGTTGAGAGTGACTTTACTGGGTCTCTTCTGTTGGATATTTTTGCTCCTCATACTCGACGAAAAACGGGTTTCTGCTGACATTGCCGGGCCCGAGCGCGGTTATACCGGGGCACCAGGTGAACAAACCTGTACTTCGTGCCATTCAGGAGGCGCGCTTGGCGGTACCCTCAAGATCGAGGGTGTGCCCGCGGTTTACGAGGCGAATAAAGAATTCACGGTCACCGTCACACTGATGCAGACGGGCCGAGTGCGGTTCGGGTTCCAGGTGACGGTCATCGACGATTCGGGAAAGCCGGCCGGGACCTTGCTGGTCACGGATGCCAGCCGAACACAAATCCTCACCTCTTCAGTGGGCGGCAACTCCCGGAAGTACATCCAGCACACCGAGGTTGGGACGGCACTTGTATCACCCGGGACGGGCTCGTGGACGTTCAGCTGGCGGGCCCCGTCCGCGGGCGCTGGACGTGCCACTTTCTACGTCGCGGGCAACATCACAAATGCAAATTCCGGTGAATCTGGTGACGGCATCTATGCCACGCAGGCGATTTCTCTCGAGCCGCCAACGATCGCAACTCTGACGAGCGTTTCGGCTGCAAGCTTCGCTCCGGGTTCGGTCGCTCCGGGGTCGCTAGTGGCAGCATTTGCTCCGGGCAACGTGCTCGGGGGTGATGGGGTTGCAGTCACGATTCCGCTCCCGGATGAGCTTGGAGGCACCAGGGTGCGGGTCACCGATAGTACTGGTTCAGAGCGTGGTGCTGGCTTGCTCTTTGTATCTCCTGGTCAGATCAATCTTGAGATTCCGGGTGAGACCGCGTTGGGCATGGCCACCGTCAAGGCCGTCCGCAACAATCTGACCGTTGCTCAAGGGACGGTTCAAATCGATTTGGTCGCACCCGCGATATTTCGAGCGATGCAGTACGCTCCAGCAAATACCCTGGCAGCGGCACAGATCTTTCGCCTCAGGGCCGACGGCTCGTCCGGTATCGAGAACATCGTCCGTTTCGACGCGGCCTCAAACCAGTTCGTCGCCATTCCCATTGAGTTTGGCCCCGAGCCTGAGACGATCTTTCTGATTCTGTACGCCACCGGACTACGGCTGCGGTCCGCACAGTCCGCAGTCACGGCGACGATCGGTGGCTTGAATGCACCGGTGAGCTACGCGAGTGTCGCTCCTGGTTATGTTGGACTTGATCAAGTGAATCTCAGTCTGTCCCGTCAGCTCGTCACTCGTGGGATCGTCAATGTGGTGTTGATTGCAGATGGGAAGCCAGCGAATACAGTGGTCATCAGCGTCAAGTAATGGCTTCCGGCGCCCGTGCGAAGGTGCTAAACAATCTGGCGTATTCCGGAGAATCTGCGATTGAGCATCGATGACTGAAACGGCGGCGACAGGCACCAGTCTGACGAATTCGCTCGACCTCACTCGAAGAACACTTCAAGGTCAGGAGGCCTTGTCAAAAGTTCCGTGTGTCGGCGCGCTCGGTCAGTCCTTCCACGCCTCGACAATCATCGCATCATCTTCGCGAGTCAGTGGACGCCGGTCGAAATCGCCGTAGATCTCAAAACGCGCAAATCCGGCTGCCCGCAATAGCAGCGCCATTTCGTTTTTGTAAATGTAGCGCAGACTCATCTCCGAACGATGGACCTGCTGCACGCTGCCATCGGCACCCAGCAATTCCAGCTCTTTGATGTAATGTTGAACCTGAGCGACTCGGTCGAAACTGCGAGTATCGTACATCCGCATCGGCAGGCCGGTCGACGGATGCGGCATTTCGCCTTCCAGCACGCGCGTGTTCTGTGGCGTGCCGATGATCGCCAGTGAGGGAAAGAAGGTGTCAAAGGCCAGCAGACCGCCAGGCAACAGATGCTGCCTGCATAGCGACAGGCAGCGGATTTGTGCCTCTTGTGTCATGTTGTGGCCGAAGGCGTTGAACGGAATCATGACCAGCGCGAAGCTGCGCGGCAGATCGAAGTCGCTCATGTCGGATTGATGCAGGTGCGGCGAAAGCCCCAACTCCCGTGACTTTTGCTGCAGCGTGCGGAGCATCGGGGCAAACAGGTCCAGTCCCTCGATGTCGACACCCGCTTGCAGGCAAGGCAACAGGATCCGGCCCGTCCCGCAACAGACGTCCAGCACCGGTCCCTCGGCTTCCTTTGCCAGGTCCGTGTAGAAGTCGAAACCATAGGGGATGTCCCCGAGCAGGAGGTCGTAGACCTCGCCGTCGTCAAACGGTGTGGGAAGCTTTTCGGATGATCCATTCATGATTGAGCCTGCCAGCCTCCTCACCCTGACATTTGCCGCTCAGTCGGCCAACTCGGTGCTGCGCCCCCGATTCAGCTGATTCCGGGTCTAGCGAAGAACCGACGGAGTGCGGCGCCAATCTCGGCTCGCGCTGCGGCACCCGAGAGGATCATGTCCACCGATGGAATCGACGTGTGGATCTGGCCGCGAAAGCCGATGTGACGAGCGTCGACACCGGCGGCCGCCATGGCCTCGGCGTACCCCACTCCTTCGTCACGAAGAGGGTCGAACTCGCACGTCACGACCAGCGCAGGGGGGAGGTGAGTCAGATTGTCGGCGCGGAGTGGAGATGCCTTGGGGTGCTGCCGATCCGCCGGATCGGCATAGTGATCCCAGAACCAACCCATCAACGAGGTAGTCAGCAGGTAGCCCTCAGCATTGGTGATGTACGACTCGCGCGTCAAGTCGCAGTCGGTCACCGGGTTGACCAGCACCTGACCGGCGATCCGTGGACCGCCCGCATCGCGGGCCATCTGGCAGACGACGGCAGCGAGGTTCCCACCGGCACTCCAGCCGCAAACCGCCAGCCGGCCCGGCTCACCGCCCAGCGCTTCGGAATTGGCCGCGATCCATTGGACGGCGGCGAACGCGTCGTCGACCGCTGCGGGGAACCGAGCCTCGGGGGCGTGGCGGTAGTCAACCGACATGACGATCGTGGCGGCTCGCACGCAGAGGTCGCGGCAGAACGGGTCGTCGGAGTCGTGGCCGCCGAGCACCCAGCCGCCGCCATGGAAGTAGACGACGATCGGGTGCGGACCCGGGCTCTCGGGTCGGTAGAGACGGTACGCCAACGGGCCGGCCGCACCAGGCAGCACGCCATCGACGACCTCACCCACCTTTGGACCGGGTGGGCGTTCGGCTGCCATGGCGACAGACATCGCACGGGCATTCTCGACGGACATGCTGTCGAACGAGGGCAACCCGAGGACCTCGAGGAACTCGAGCAGCATCGCAACGTCCGGCTGTACCCGGCGGATGACGCCATCGTTGCACCGAGCTCCACCTGGGCCGTCGAAGGCGAAGCCGAGATAGTCGCGGCTGACCACCTCGTCGCAGGCTTTGCGGTAGCGATCTACTCCTCCGATGTATGGGAGGAACACCCGGGCCTTGCCAGGAACGTTCGCGCCCATGTACCAGGAGTTCGCCAGCGGGAAGAGCGTGATGTCGGCGCAGTCATTGACGTGTTGCACCCACCCAGCTTCGGCATCCGGCGTCGGCTCCACTATTGCCAGGTGTTGCTCGCGCATATGGGCGAGGCATGTGCTTACCCAGTCGACGTGCTGCTCGATCGACACAACCATGTTCGAGAGCACCGAAGGGCTCCCAGGACCGGTGATGGTGAAGAAGTTCGGGAAGCCGGTCGTCATCAGTCCGAGGTAGGTCCTCGGGCCATCGGCCCACTTGTCGGCAAGCGCCAAAGAGTCCCGCCCCGTAATGTCGACGGTGACGATCGCGCCAGTCATCGCGTCGAACCCCGTCGCGAAGACGATGGTGTCGAACTCGAAGGACCGCGCTGCCGTATCGATGCCCTTTTCAGTGATGGTCCGGATGGGCTCCTTGCGGAGGTCGACAAGGCGGACGTGAGGGAGGTTGTAGGTCTCGTAGTAGTTGGTGTCGATGCACGGGCGCTTGGTGCCGTAGAAGTGGCTCTTCGGGCAGAGAGCTTCCGCCGTCTCGGGATCATGCACGATCGAGCGGATCTTGGCGCGCAGGAACTCGCAGACGGTCTCGTTGGCCTCTCGGTTGATAATGATATCGGCGTAGGCCGCGCCAAAGGCGAGGAGATCGCCGGACGCATACGCTTCCTCGTACTTGGCCAGCCGTTCCGCTTCGGACACCTGGAGCGCCCGCACCATGCTGACCTCGGCGGGGACACCCGCCATGGAAAAGCGGGCGGCTTCGCGGTAGGCGGCGGGATCCGCGTCGAACGTCGCCTTCTTCACGGCGGACACAGGCCCGTTGTAGGCGGGCCTGGAGAAGTTCGGGGTGCGTTGGAACACAGTCAGCTCGGCCGCCTGCTGGGCGATGATCGGGATCGACTGGACCGCCGACGAGCCCGTGCCGATGACTGCCACCCGCTTGCCGGAAAAATCGACGCCCTGGTGCGGCCAACGGCCGGTGTAGTACGCCTCGCCGGCGAAGCGATCGAAGCCCTCGACATCGGGAGTCTTCGGCAGCGAGAGGCACCCGGTCGCCATGACGTAGAACCGGCAGCTGATTTCGTCGCCGTGATCGGTGCGCACCCGCCAGAGCAAAGTGTCGGAGTCCCAGGTGGCTGCTTCGACGCGCGTCGAGAATTGGATGTCGCGGCGCAGATCGTGCTTGTCGGCGACGTGGCCAAGGTAACGGAGAATCTCGGGCTGGGTCGCGTATCGCTGCGACCACTGCCACTCGGTCTCGAGCTCCTGATCGAAGCTGTACGAGTAGTCGATGCTCTCGATGTCGCAGCGGGCACCCGGATAGCGATTCCAGTACCAGGTGCCACCGACGTCGGCGGCGCTCTCGATCACCTTCGTCGAGAACCCGAGGCCTCGCAGGCGATAGAGCAGATACAAACCGGCGAAGCCTGCACCCGCGACAACGACGTCGATGTCCGGGGCACCGAGCCGACCTTTCACCGACTCCATCTTACGGCCTCCTTGTGACTTTCCCCGTTGGGTCAGACGCGAGCTTTTGGACACGTTTTGTGGTCATATTATCTGGTAGATCACTTCTCTGGTGACACCCTGGCATTCCTGTCGCGAGTTACCATGACGAAGACCGGCAGTCCCGCCATCAGCAGCAGAAAGCCCCAGTAGACAGTCTCCTGGCCGGAGCTCGCAATGACCCACATGCATACCAGGAACGCGACCACTGATATGACCGCTTCTCGAAACCGGCGCTGTCGACCGCCCTCGTCGGCCTGCCGCTGAAGTACCAATCCTGCCATCGCGCAAAAGCCATAGGGCACGACGCTCGTCAGCGTCGAGAGTAAGATAATGAATGTGTAGGCACCAACCAATCCCTTGCTAAAGTTCAGCAGTAGGAGGGCGCTCGTCAGGACCCCCGCCGTCACGAGTGAGAACCCCGGGGTGTTGTGCCGAGTCTGACGCTGGAACCGATTAGGGAAGACACCGTCCCGCCCCGCAGCCATCGCAGTGTGGCCTGCTGCGAGCAGGCAGAAATTGAGGCAGCCGAGCGTCGACACGAGCGCGCCCAGCGAGACAGCCATGGCTCCCCAGTGGCCCGCAATTCTGCCACCAGCATCCGCGAGCGGAGAGGAGGAGACAGCAAGTTGGGCGGCTGGGACGATGCCCATCACCGCGAACGCGACCAGAAGATAAACAATCGTCGTCGTGATGGTGCCGAGGATCAATGCACGGGGGATGGTCCTCGCCGGATCGTCGACATCCTCTGCCGGGACCGTAATTATTTCGAGCCCGGTGAACGTCCAAAACGTCAGGGCAAAGGACGAGGCAAAGAGCCGCAGTGAGCTGCCCCCGCCGGGGTTCATCGGTGGAAGCGTGCTGCGCTCGACAAAGAAGAGCCCCACCGTTCCGATGGCGACCAACGGAAGAAGCTTCAACACAGTTGTGATCAGTCCGACAACGCCGGCCTCCTTGACCCCGAGGAGATTGATTCCGACCAGGGCCCAGATCAGCAACAATCCGGACGCTGCCGAAAGCAGGGGGCTGGCACCCACCATCGGAATCATCGCGCCGAGGTATGAGGTAAAGCTGATCGCGATGGCGGCAGCCCCCGACCAATTTGTGATCCAGTAACCCCAGGCGATAAGGAAGCCGGCGAAGTCCCCCAAACCCGCTCGAGTATACGCGTACGGTCCCCCGCCTCCCGTGACACGTCGGGACAGGTTCGCGAACATGAGGGCGACGACGACAGCTCCCAGCCCGGCCACGGCCCAGCTAACCAGCCCCAGTCCACCGAAGGGCACAAGAACCGCCGGCATCATGAAGATGGCGGAGCCGATGATGCTCCCCACCACAGCCGCCCAGCTTCGCCACGGTCCGAGTGCTCGCTCCGGTCCTGGCACCAACGCAGTCTCTCCCATGTCTCTTAGTGACAATCAACTAGCAGTTGCTTCTCTCGGGCAATACCACCTCGCGACCTCACCCACCCGCAGACCGGGTGGTCGTTCGGCATGCCAGCACACAGGCTGGGGTGCGAAAGAATTGCGGCCGGTTCGATGTGATCTTCTCGGATGTCAGCTGCGTTTCAGCCCGTCACGCCAGGCGATGGCTTCGAGTTCGACACGGACTGCGTCTTCGACGGCAATCACGGGTCGCGCCTGGAATTCGAAAGCCGGGAACGTCGAGCAGACCTTGTGAACGGCCAGGGGATCGTCGCAATCCACTAACATGTACCCACCCCAGTCGCCCACCCGCACGACGAACAACTCGATCTTGAATCCCTCGGGCGCCTTCCATTGACCGAACACCTCAAGTATCCGCTTCTGGGCATTCTCGTACTCCGCAGCCGAACCTTGCGGGCGTTCGAACCAGCTGATCATGTACTTCATCGCTATCCTCCTGGTTGTCTAGTCCTGGTTGTCCTGGCCTCGTCACGATTGCCGTTTGGACGCGCCAACTATGTGTCTCCGTTTTCGGAATAGAATCCGATTCCATTGGTTTCCGAACAAGCGGCGGTGAGCATATCACGGAGCCCCTACTACCTCACGCCTTCGGCTGCAAGGTCTGCCCACATCTCAATCGGAGTACTTCTGCGTATCGCGCGTCTCCGGATCATCTGCCTTGGCAAGATAGCCGGAACCTGGCGGCAGTGCCCGGATCGCGGGGATCAGAGCACTGCGCAGTTCTTCTACCGACCTGAAGCGATCTGTCCTTTCCTTGGCAAGGCACCGCTGAATCAGTCGATCGATATTCGCCATTTCCGGTGTGCTTCCATGTAGATGAAATGGGCGTGAGAGCACGGCCGTCATGATCTCCTGAATATTCTTGCCTTCGAATGGTTTTTTTCCCGTCAATGCCGTCACCAGAATGACTCCAAGTGAGAAGATATCGGCCCGTTCATCCACGTCTTTCCCCATGAGCTGCTCCGGAGACATATAACCGATCGTCCCAAGTACCGCCCCGGGAGCAGTGATCGTCGGATCGGTACTCTCTCCCGAAGCGGCCCCCAGAGAAACTCGCGCAATCCCAAAGTCGAGAATCCAAACGTGACTCGGCGCCTCCTCGGCTATGAAGACATTATCGGGCTTCAGATCGCGATGGATGATCCCAGCCTCATGCGCCGCAACCATGCCAGCAAGAATCTGATCAAACCAATCAGCCAGCACCTCCGGTTCAACGTAAGTTCTTCGACGAAGGATATCGCCGAGCGTCTGGCCCTCGAGCAACTCCATCACCAGATAGGCGCCGTCTGAGCTGAGCAGCCCATAGTCGTACACAACCACGATATTTGGGTGCCGCAGTCGCGCTGAAGCCTGCGCTTCGCGTTGGAAGCGCCGCAGCGCGTCGGGATTGCCGAAGTAGCTGCCCCCGAGAATCTTCACTGCGACGGAGCGGTGCAAGCGGAAATCCGTAGCCTCATATACCGAGCCCATTCCTCCACGGCCGATGAGCTTCTCGAGCCGGTACCTCTCAGCGACGGTCCGATCGACAGGCAGCGTCAATCGCAACTCGGTCGCATCCTCGTCGCAGATTTCGTCCGTGCTGTTGTAACAGCGCCCGCAACGCGGACACTCCTTGAGCAGATTTACCTTCCGCTCTTCAACACGCGCCAGAACTTCATGCTGGATCCTGCGATCACTCGCTACCCGGTCCTTCAATGCGACGTTTTCGTAGACGAGTGCGATCTGGTTCGCAAGCGTATCCAATAACTCGCGATCACTTCTCGTGTACGGGGCGTCGGACCTCTTCGGCCCGAGTAACAACAGCCCCGCGAGACGCTCCTCGCTTCCCATCATCGGGACGACGAGGCTGGTCCCAACGCTCGTCAGCCAGTCAGCCTCGTGCTGGGGAATTCCGAGCTTCGGTGGAAACGGAAATTCAACCGCCCTTCCGTGCTGCGCAATAACTCTGAGCAGATCGTAGTCCTCTGGAATTGCCCGGCTCTCCGAGCCGCCGCCCGAGGAGTAGCCGAGCGAAAGCTCACCCCTCGCTTCCGACCGATAGAAGAGATAGATGTGTTCGGGATGGAGAGCTTCCAGGACCTTCAGACTGACGTGGCGTGACATCTCGGATATCGAGTCGAGCTTTCGCACTTCATCACTCAGCTCGCGAAGGACCTTGTCCTGATGGTAGGCCTCACGAAAGAACTTGCGGTCAATCCACTCGCTCAGACGGCTTCGAAAAATGAGACCCAGCGCGCCGACGCCCGCAAGCAGCGGAAACACCGGCTGCTCGAGGAGCAGGTATGCCGCAAGCTCACGCAGCGTTCGGTCTGATTTGCTGTAGACGATATAGAGAACTCCGGCAAGCGGGAGCGCGAGAAACATGCGCAGCGCATTCTTCGCGAGGAGATACTGCACACTCCGCCGCATGACAACGTCGATGTCATAGACCTGTCGTTTGAGGATGGCATAGCCCCAGCTCAGTGGAATCAGGAACATGCAGACGTCGCCAAAGAACCTGACCCCTTCGAAGATCCGGCTCGTGCCAAGGGTCTGATTTCCAAATATGAGGGCGGCACGTGAAATGACTGCGACCGCTGTTACCGGCAGGAGAGGAATCAGAGTTCCATAAATGACCAGTCGTATGCGGCGCTTCTGGTCCGCACTCATGATGACGCGGCCGTTGCGGGCCATGACGGTCGTGATTGCGAGGAGGCAGACGAGGAAGTACCAATTCTCGAAGGCGGTGAAAGTCTTCTCCACCGGATAGTACCAATAACGAAAATCGAGTGCGAGAGAGCTTTGCGTGAAAGTGTTGAAGACTATCCTGTGCACAAAAAGGACTGTCCCCACCGAGTAGAGCAGACGCTGGAGAAACGTCCAGAAGCGCGCCGTCGGAATTCCGGGCAAAAACCTGTAGGAGGCATGAAACCCGATTGGACCAAACCACAGGGCGCCGTTGACCAGCAGGAGAAAGTAGGCGAGCCGATCCTCGCCCGACGTGAACATCGGGCGAATAGGAGACAGCGGATAGAGAGCTGCCTGGTGCGCAACCACCAGAAACGCAAGGGCGCCAATCCTCGCTCTCCAATCCCATGGCTTGAGCAAGCCGAGCAGCAACCCGAGCGCGAGGCAGGCTACGAAACGCGGGAAGTAGCTGATGTTGCGCCGCCACCTCGCCCTCACGGCGCCCTCTGGTGCGAGGTAGGGAGTATTGCTGAGAGTGATCTCGACCGGCTTGCCGTCGCGCCAGACAGCAATCGTCTGTGTCGGCCCGGAGGGAAGTGACGCCCGCCAAAGGAACTGCGTGATCCGGCTGTACCTCTGATCGCCGTTGATCGCCATGATCCAGTCGCCTGGTTCGAGCTTGCCGGCAGCCGGTCCGTTCGGGGCGACGGTCGCGACGCGCACCCCAGCCCGCTCGGAGCTGGTTGTGTATCCGAGTCTGTCGAGATGGTGATACTTAAAGATCATGAGGCCGGTAAAGGTGCCGAGCACAACGTAAATCAGACCCGCAGAGATTGTGAAGGCAAAAAACCAGTGCTTGAAGTTCCTGGATTCCATGATCGACTTTCCCGACCGCGTCGCGGTTTCCAATTGGCTCAGCATCGCTCTCGTTAGGCCGCCTCAGGATAGCCGTACCTGAAGCGCACCTCAAACTGGAAAGCCTGTTTTCAGAAATCAGCGGCCACGGCCCTGCCTCGTAACCCCTGCGGATTACCTTCCAATGAGGGCAGATCATAAGACAGCTTTGTCCTTTTGTATCGGATGGGATTCGATGAATGGCTCGATGTTCCAGGGGGTGGGAGGTGACCCCGGGAATAGGAGCGCGGTCTGGGAGCGACCATCGTGACCGCGAGTCCTGGGATCGTTTGTCACTCCGGATCAAGCCTAAGCCGGTTGGGGAGTTCGTCAGCAACAGGTTGCCGGGGCACCGATCACGGCATTCATGGCCTTAAGGACTGGAAACACAGCTCATCGGATGAGAAAGGTCTCGTCTGTGAGTTGCGCCATGGTGGAACTCGATCGTCGGTATTCAGTATCGGAAGCCGGCCCTGCCGGTCCTCAGGAGATTGCTTCCTCACAACGGACTTGGCCGGAGCGCCTGGTCCTTAACGAACCAGCTCCCAGGGTCAGCTTGACAGAGCCGGAGTTTGGCGTAAGCTGTCTGCGACTCTGGACGATATTTGATTCGGCCAGGCCACCTCGGTCAGATCAACCGAAAGCAGACGACGAAGAGTTGCAGCCGCTGAACCAGCCTTGCGGCGTCATCGCTTTCGCCGCGAGCGGGACTGTAGCGTGGCTTCTGATCTGAAAGATGAAGCAAGGGGATCTGTGGGGGCGACCGCGCCACAACCCAAGTTGCTGGATCGATTGCGCGAAGCCTTGCGTTCGCGTCATTATAGCCGTCGTACCGAACAGACATACTGCTACTGGGTCAAGCGTTTCATTTTCTTTCACCACGTCCGCAACCCGGTGGAGATGGGTGACCCGGAGATCAATGCTTTCCTGACGTACCTCGCAGTCAAGGAGAACGTCAGTTCTTCAACCCAGAATCAGGTGCTGGCCGCACTTCTGTTCATTTATCGCCATGTGCTGGGTCGTCAGATCGGCGATCTGGGCAGTGTCATCCGGGCTCGCAAGCCTCAGCGACTGCCGGTAGTGATGACGCGCGACGAGGCGAAGTCGGTAAGCGATCATCTGACCGGGGACAAGCGGCTCACGGCTTCTCTCTTGTACGGAGCGGGCCTGCGCCTGATGGAATGCTTGAGGCTGCGCGTGCACGATATCGACTTTGCGCGCAGCGAGATTACGATTCGAGACGGGAAAGGCGGCAAAGACCGATTGACCATGCTCCCGGCATCCCTCAGAGAGCCACTGCAGGAACACCTTCAAGTGATTCGCAGGATTCATGAGAGGGATCTTGCGGACGGCTGGGGGCGCGTCCTGATGCCATTCGCGCTCGCACGGAAATACCCCAACGCCTCTGCCGAATGGGGCTGGCAGTGGGTATTTCCGCAGGAAAATCGCTGGAAGAACAGGAAGACGGGTGAAGAGGGGCGGCACCACGTGCACGAAACAATTCTACAGCGCGCCGTCAAAGAGGCCGTGAGCAAAGCCGGAATCGTGAGGCAGGTCAGTTGCCATACCTTTCGCCACTCCTTCGCGACACATTTGCTGGAATCGGGCTACGATATCAGGACGATTCAGGA
>JANNRD010000624.1:0-3783 GCA_031401095.1 Acidobacteriota bacterium | reverse complement strand
GTTCTCTACAGCCCTTTCTTGTTCTCGGTGCTTCCTCTGTGTCTCCGTGTCTCTGTGGTTCAAAGCGCTAGTGAAATCCCTGTTACAGAGAACTAGTTTACAAGAGAAAGTCTTTCTGAATGGCCGGGCCTAACCAAGAGTCGCAATCGGGGACAACGATATCCCCGCCCCCCCTTTGCGCGTTTGCGCCCTGTTGTTAGAACGACTGTTGCCCAGATTGCCAAACTGTACCATCACCCGCTATTCTGGCGGGAGAGAGTTGAACAACCCTACTTTGAGAGTCAATGGCTAGATCAGAATGGCGGGAAAAGACTGCGCTCATTACTGGGGCGTCCTACGGCATCGGAGAGGCATTTGCGCACGAATTGGCGGCTGCAGGCGCGAATCTGATCCTCACTGCGCGTTCCGGGGATCGGCTTGAAGTGCTGGCGACAGTCCTGCGCAAGCAGCATTCTGTTCGCGTCTCCATCATCGTTGCGGATCTTGCTCGCCCGTCAGGCCCCGAGACGATCTTCCGTGAGACTCAGAAGCTCAGCATCGACGTTGATCTTCTCATCAACAACGCCGGGTTCGGTCTCGTTGGCGATTTTGCAGACGCGGATATCTCACGTCAGATGGACATGATCAGGGTCAATGTCGACGCGCTGGTTGGACTCTCTCACCTTTTCCTCAGGCAGATGCTCAGGCGAAAGTCCGGTGCGATTCTCAACGTCGCCTCGACCGCCTCATTTCAGGCCGTGCCCTACTTTGCCACCTACGCTGCTACCAAAGCATTCGTCCTGATATTCAGCGAAGCACTGGCCGCCGAGTGCGCCCCTTCCAACGTCCGCGTCCTCGCACTTTGCCCTGGGCGGACGGAAACCCATTTCCAGGCGGTTGCCGGAACCACAACTCGAGGCTCGACGGGAATGCAATCGGCGGTCGAAGTCGTCCGAGTAGGCCTTGAGGCCCTCGCTGCCGGTCGCAGCCACGCTGTCTCGGGTTTCAGCAATCGGGTCATGGTCCAACTGGAGCGACTCCTCCCGCGGTTGATGGTTACGCGCGCTGCTGGCCGCCTCTATCAACAGTTCTCGTCGCATGCGCAGAAGTAGCGCGAGCCGATATCCAGGTACCGACATGATTGGTCCGCAACAGATCCCAAAAGCTCTGCACTCTATCCTCGGCTTCGCTCTCCTCGTTCTTCAACTGTCGTGCGTCGGAACTGAATCGACTCAGTCCAGTGGCGGCATCGTTCCTTCGAGCGCGAATACAGCCCCTCAATTCAAACCCGGGTTCAATCTGTTTAGCCCGCAACAGGATGTTGAGATGGGCAAGCAGTCCGCGGCTCAGATCGTGCATGAGATGCCGCTCCTGCGCGATGCCCAGATTGTTGGCTACATCCAACAGCTCGGCGCGAAGCTTGCGGCGAAGGCACCTGGCGAGAAATTTCCGTATAGCTTTAGTGTCATTGGGACGAAGGACGTCAATGCCTTCGCTTTGCCCGGAGGATTTATCTTTGTTAATGCGGCAGGCGCGGTAGGTGTCACGTTCCGAGGGCGCAGTTCACGGGAAAAACGAAGGGAGCAGGATATGCAGCAGCGTCGACTTGGTACCGAGGGGTTGGAGGTAGCCAGCATCGGCCTTGGATGTATGGGAATGTCAGAGTTCTACGGCGCGACCGATGAAGCGGAATCGATTGCCACGCTTCACCGGGCGCTCGACCTTGGGGTGAACTTCTTTGACACCTCGGACATGTACGGGCCGTACAAAAATGAGGAATTGCTTGCGAAGGCCCTTCGGGGGCGCCGAAACGACTGCGTGATCGCCACAAAGTTCGGCATTCGAAGGGGGCCAGATCCGACACAGCGCTGGATTGATGGCAACCCAGAGTATGTCCGCCAGGCGTGTGACGGCTCACTCAAGCGGCTGGGCGTCGATCATATTGACCTCTACTATCAGCACCGTGTGGATTCCAAGGTGCCCATCGAGGATACCGTCGGTGCCATGTCGGACCTTGTCAAAGCCGGCAAGGTTCTTTATTTGGGCCTGAGTGAGGCGGGTCCGCAGACAATTCGACGTGCAAATGCCGTCCACGCGATCAGCGCCCTCCAGTCTGAGTATTCGCTCTGGTCGCGCGACCCTGAGGATGAGATATTCGCGACGACTCGTGAGCTCGGCATCGGCTTTGTCGCCTACAGCCCGCTCGGTAGAGGTTTCCTGACCGGCCAGTTCAAGAAATTTGACGACCTCGACACTGATGATTACCGTCGCCATTCCCCGCGTTTTCAGGGCGAAAACTTTGACAAGAACCTCGCGCTTGTCGGTCGCGTAACCGAGATGGCGGTCGAACGCAACGCCACGCCGGGGCAGCTCGCTCTGGCGTGGGTGCTGGCTCGAGGTGGCGATATAGTCCCGATTCCCGGGACGAAGCGCCGCAGTTATCTTGAAGAGAATGTCGCCGCAGACGAGATCAAACTGAGCCAGGAGGATATGTCGCGTCTCGAAGAACTCGTGCCGCGAGGCTCCGCGGCGGGCCTACGCTATCCAGAGGCCATGATGCGGGTAGTCAATCTCTGACGGGTCTTTTCGGCGTGGATTCGATGCGGGGATACTGCGCGCCCAATCCAATCTTGCGCACAAGCACGATGTAGCGCGGATCTGGGTGCAGTCGATGAAATCGCGGGTCTACCAGCAAGTAATTGAGGTATTCATTCTTTTCAGAGAAGGCCTTATCCAGCCAGGCGAACGCCTCCTCTACCTGACCAAGCCCGGTGTAGACGATGGCGACCTCATAGGCAGAGGTGCGTCTTGGTGGGGCGATCCCGATGAGCTCCTGAAGCAGGCCGCGGGCCTCGTCGGGATGGCCAGCGACAGCTTGGGCGTGCGCGAGCGCTCCGAGAATCACTTGTGATCCAGGAGTCAGTTCGCGGGCTTTCTGCAACGCGACGATCGCCTCTTCACGCCGACCAAGCTGCTCGTAGACCAGACCCACGTAGCGACGTCCCGCAAAGAAGTTCGGGTCGATCGCAATAATCTTCTCGCACTCGACAAGCGCCTCGTCATAGTGACGGCTGAGGTAGAGCACCCAGGCGAGTTGCGCATTGACGATGAGCGAGAACTGGTCGAGCTCCTGGCAGCGTCTGGCCTCCGCGATCGCATCCGCGGAACGACCCATTGCAACCAGAAAGCTCGCATACCACTGCCGGGCCGGGGCGTAGTTTCGGTCCAGCTCAATCGCGCGCTTGAACTCAATCTCGGCCCCAGGCCAATCCCAGTCATACCGGTGCTTCACATAAGCGAGTGAGGTATGGGCTTCCGCAAGCGAGTCATCAATCTTGAGGGCTTGCTGTGCCGCGTCGCGAGCCTTTGGAAACGCTTCCTTGGGATCGAGCACGCCGTATGTTGCCAGCAAGTTGTACGAATCTGCCAGACCAGCGTATGCGGGCGCGAAGTTCGCATCGAGGCTAATGGCCTTGTTAAAACTCTCAATCCCCTGCTGGAGGTCCGTCCGTTTGCCAAGAAAGTAACGGCCTCGAAGGTAGTTCTGAACGGCTTCGAACTGCGCCCTTTCCTTCGCATTGAGGTCGAGCTTCAAACGCCCCGACACCTCACGCGTGATCTCTTCCTGAACAGCCAGAAGGTCTGCGCGCTTCCGATCGTATTGATGTCCCCAGAGAAGAGTGCTGTCTCGCGCATCTACGAGCTCAAGGTTGATCGTCAGACCAATGGCAGTCTCGGTTACCCTGCCGGTCAGAACCAACGGGACGTCGAGCTCCCGCCCGACCTCGCGTGGATCGGGAGGAC
>JANNRD010000623.1:0-11103 GCA_031401095.1 Acidobacteriota bacterium | reverse complement strand
ATCGGCGCCGGCGTCGATCACTCGTCTCGCTCGATTGACGTTGATTCCACCGATCGCAATTACCGGTCGATCGCTGATCGCGTGAGCCTCTCGCAAAAGGTCCAACCCGACGACAGCGCCTGGGTTCTCTTTTGTCCTGGTGGCGAAGATCGGCCCGACGGCCAGATAGTCGGCCGAGGTCGAGAGCCCGGCACGGAACTGTTCCATCGAATGAGTCGAGAGACCGATGATCTTGTCGCGACCGAGCACCGCGCGAGCTTCAGCGACCGGGACGTCCTCCTGACCGAGATGGACTCCGTCAGCGTCGGAAGCAAGGGCGACATCAACACTGTCGTTGATGATCAGCCGGGCTCCGACCGCGCGCGCCAATCTGAGGCAGGCACGCGAAATGTCGAGAAGCTCTCGCGCCGACGCCTCCTTGTCCCGGATCTGGATCGTGCGAACGCCGCCAACAAGAAGCTGCGCGACGATCTCGTCATGCGGCACACGGGCCAGCTGACAGTCGCTGATCGCGTAGAGTCGATTGGGGAACTGCAGAATGCGGATTGTCATCTTGAATTCAGCGTTACGCTGCTGGATTATGGAAAAGAGGTTCCAGAGTACAGAGACTCAGTCTTCGTTTTCTGCTTTCCTGAAGGGCACTCGAGAAATGACGGTAATCGACAAACTGGCGACAACCCTCAATCGCAGAGATGAAGTTCCGAATCAGGAACTTGCCGCAAAGATCGCCGCGACTCGTGACCGGAGGGCGGTCAGAGAACTCGTCGATAACCTGGCAAACACCAACAGGGGCATTCAGAGTGATTGCATCAAAGTTCTCTACGAAATTGGCGGGCGAGCCCCGGCTCTGATCGCCCCGTATCATAAAGAGTTCGGCACCTTGTTGGGGAGCAAGCACAAGCGGCTGGTGTGGGGCGCGATGACAGCATTGGACTCCATTGCCTCGCTCGAACCGCGCTCTGTATACGGGTTGCTAGCCAAAGTGATCCAGGTTGCTGACGGTGAGTCAGTCATCGCGAGAGACCACGCCATCGGAATACTGATCAAACTGGGTTCAATCAAGGAATTCTCCAAGCGATGTGTTCCGCTGTTGATTGAACAACTCATGGGGTGCCCGAACAATCAGTTTCCGATGTATGCCGAGAAGGCTGCAGCGTTGCTTGCCGTCGAGAACCGACAGCGGCTCGTGGAAATCCTCCGAAAGCGAATCGACGGTCTTGAGAAGGAGTCGCAGAAGGCCCGGATTACGAAAGTGCTTAGGAAAGTGACGACTAAGGAGTGACGAGTGACAATTGGCAAGTAATACTCCTGCCTCAAGTCCCTGTCGTCCCTGCAGTCCTTGTTGTCCTCATCACTCATGACTCGTCACTTTCTTCAGTCCCTCGAGGTAGTCATCGATGCTCGCGGTGTGGCCCATGATGAAGCGGCTGACGAAGCGGAAGATCGGATTGTAGACCTCGCCGTTTTCGGTGATGGTCAGGGAGCTGCCTTCTCCCGAAGTAGTAATTTCATAAGTCCACGAGCCTCCGAAGGCCAGGTCAGTATCTGCGATCCGCGTGACAAGTCGTCTTGGCGCCTCTGACTCCATGATCTCGAATGTGATGACTGTCCCACGCGCGTCCGTCTCCTTCCAGACCCGATGCCCGTTCCGGTCCGGAAGCAATTCGACTTTCTGGAGGTTCTTTCTCCAGGAGGGCAGTTCAGCTATGGAAGTGATTGCCTGCCAGACGGCTTCGGGAGTCATTTTGAGGGACGCTGTGCGGGACGCGACATGCTTGACGGGGAGGAGCATGCCGGTGACGACAACGATCACACAGACTCCGATGACAACGCCGAGCGGAATGAGAATCCACTTCATGATTTGAACCCCTTCCTAATCGGTCCGTTTGTGACTGACGCTGCTGCGGACTTGATGCCCCCTCACCGGACGGGTAGCATAGATTGAATCATATGCTCTATCGCGAGATTCAACCAAGCCCCGATCTCGGCCGATTCGTCGAGTCCCTTTGGGCGCCTGAGGAGAGACACACATGATACTGACTCTGATCCTACGAACCGCGGTTGCACTCATCGTCTTGGGCGCAGTGGCTGGCACTCAACCGACGATGACTTTCAGTCAGTCTCCACCAGCGGGACCGACCCGCACGATCTCAGAACTGAGCTGGCTCGCCGGTGATTGGCAGACCCCTTCCGGGGGGCGCACCCAGATTGAGGAGCACTGGACACAGCCTGCCGGCGGGACAATGATCGGCATGGGGCGAACACAGGCCGGCGGGAAAACGATCGAGTTTGAGTATCTGCGATTAGAGGCGCGTGGTGGCGAGATCTACTATGTCGCACATCCAAAGGCTCGCTGTCCCGGAACCGACTTCAAGCTGACAAGCCTCAGCGCGCAGGCCGCCATCTTCGAGAACCCTCAGCATGATTTTCCCAAGAGGGTCATTTACCGAAAGAATCCTGATGGCACCTTGACCGCCAGCATCGATGGTGGCGAAGGGACGAAATCGCAGTCGTTCCAGTATCAGCCAATCAAAAAGTAGGGAAGAAGAAGAAGAAGAAACAACGGAAGATACGGAAATTGACGGAAGACACGGAAAGAAGCAAGGGATCTCTCCGTCTATTCCGTCAATTTCCGTATCTTCCGTTGTCTCTTCTAGGGCAAGGCGAAGACAACGATCGTCGAGGAGGCTGGAGGCGTCATCCAGAATCCCGTGGTACTGCCCGAGGCCACTGCGACGTATTGCTTGTTATTGATACCGTAACTGATGACGCCGCCATTCATCGGCCCCCCGGTATTGAATCGATAGAGCACCTTGCCCGTCCTCGCATCGAGGGTTATGAAATCTCCGGTCAGCTCTCCCGTAAAAATGACATCACCTGACGTCGTCGTCACTGCCGCGAGCATCGGTTTCTTCGATTCATATTTCCAGGCGACCTTTCCGGTCGCCGCCTCGATCGCGCTCAGCCACCCTCTCGCCTTTTCCAGGGGATCCGCGCGATGGCTGCCGCCCATATAGAGCTGACCCAAAACAAACCGTACCTCGTCGGCCCTCTTAAAGACACCGCACCAGTCGACCGCAGGCATATAGAGCATCCCGGTCCGCGGGCTAAACGAGGCTCCGTTCCATTGCGATCCGCCCTGAATTCCCGGGCACGTGTAGAGACCTTCCCTTGTGATCTCAGTGTCAGCGTTCTGCCGCGTCGTGATCGGCGTTGCGTAGAGATGCTCTTTGGTGTCCCTGTCGAGCACATGCAGCAAGCCGTCCTTTCCGGAAACTGTCACGAGATTCCTTTGTTTGTCACCGATCTGAATCGTAAACAGCGGGCTGACCTGCGTGATGTCGTAATCGTGAGTGTCGTGCGGCGTCGCCTGGTAGTACCATTTCAATTTTCCCGACCTCGCATCGAGGACCACCATCGAGTTGGTGTAGAGGTTCAAACCCGGCCTGACAGCGCCGTAGAAATCGGGTGCCGGGTTGCCGACCGGCAAGTAGAGGAGCCCGTGCTGCGGATCGAGCGACATCGGCGCCCACACACCACCGCCGCCTTTGGTCCGTGCGTCCTCGGTACCCCAGGTTTCAGCCCCGGGCTCGTTACTGTCTGGGATGGTATTGAACTTCCAGACGGGGCTGCCGTCTTCCAACTTGAAGGCACCGACCCAGCCCTTGACACCCTGTTCGCTGATGCCAACACCAAGGATTACCAGATTCTCGTAAATCACTGGCGCACCGTTGAAGGAACCCTCGTTCTTCTCGGTCGAGATCAGCTTCTTCTCCCACAACAGTTTTCCAGTCTCCATGTCGAGGGCAAACAGGAAGCCGTCGGTCGTCCCGCGGACGATGCGCCCCTCCTTGATCGCGGCGCCACGGTTCGGCGGGTGGATCTCGAGAGATTTTGGTTTCCGATCATAACGCCACTTCGGCCGACAGCTGGTCGCATCGATGGCGACGGTCGACTGACTCGTCGTCAAATACATGACTCCCTGATAGACCAGGGGATTGTTATGGAAGGGCTTTGTATCGCTTGCCTGGTAAAGACAAGCCGGTCGGAGCGAGGCTGCGTTGCGCGCGTTGATCTGTTTCAGATCGACGTAGCGCTGACCGCCGTAATCGTGATTCGAGTGCAGCCAGTCGGTTGTGTTGCTTGCCGCTGCATTGAGCTCCTCTTGCGTCGGCCCACTGATGGCCGGGCGCGCGCTGGCCGCGACAGAGGGCGCCGTCGTCGTCACCGTTTGTTCCTTTACGGAACCGGACAGTTCGATCTTGATTCGTTTGAGTGCTTCCGCATTGACGGTCAGCTCTCGTTCGCCGGGACGGTAGCCATTGACCTTGAGAACATATGCAACCGAGTCGATGTACTCCTGGTTGGTGAGGGTGCCGCCTGCTCCATAGGGCATCTGCGTGCGTGTGATGAAATAGAGTTCATCGACGTTGTGCCTGCCGTCAGCCCATTTGAGGGCAAAGCGCGGCCCGGAGAGAGGGGCAGCCGTTCTGCCTTCGAGTTGCTGCCCGTGACAGGAAGCGCATTTGGCGTCGTAGACAGCCTGACCTCTCGTCGCCTGCAACGCGGTGTAAACGGCAGGCTGCTGCTGCGCCTGAACTCCATAGAAACCCACGGTCGCGAGAGTCAAGAAGACAACGCCTATCCGTGAGAAGTCTCGCAACACTGATGCATTCCAGAACTTGATCATCCACAGGTCTCCCACGCACTTCGCCGCGTTGAACACAATCGAAACCCAGTCGCGCCGCAAGCGCGCACACCACTTGACGCATGACAGCATGATGCGCATGCCGCGAGTTAGTCGTCCGCTACTGCTGACCACCCGCCTTCGGTGCCGCTCTAGCGGGTGCTTGTCTTCTCTGACCCCAGATCGGCGGTGGCGGCTCGGTCTTGAGACGTCTGACCGGGCGCTCCTTGAGCAAACGCAACCCCTCTGCGACCGCGCGCTCGAGCTGGGGGTCCCTTCCCGCAATCACTTCCTTCGGCCAGTTTTCGACATCGATATCAGGTGCTGTTCCTTCGTTTTCGACCGCCCATTTGCCATCGAGTGTGAAGAATCCGCCACGCGGCGCGATCATCGAACCGCCATCAATGAAGGTTGGAGTGTCCGCCGTATGGACGAGGCCACCCCAGGTCCGCTTGCCGACGAGCGTGCCGATCTTGCGATGCTTGAACATGTACGGCATGAGGTCTCCGCCCGACCCGGCCATTTCATTGACAATCATGACCTTCGGCCCCCAGATGCCCGCAGATGGGCTCGTAAACGGATATCGATCACCCGCGACGTTGTTGAAATATCCATCAAAGTCGCGCTGCAGAACATCGATGATGTAGTCGGCGGCCGAACCGCCACCGTTGAAGCGCTCGTCGATGATCGCTCCCGTCTTGTCCTGCTGCGCGAAGTAGTATCGGTTGAAGCTGGTGTATCCCGGCTGTCCCGTATTCGGGAGATAAACGTAAGCCAGCTGGCCGTCAGATAGTTTGTCCACCAGACGGCGATTGTGTTCCACCCACGCCCGCGTGCGCAGGCCCTGCTCATTCGCACTCGGTACGACAGTTACCTGACGCGCGCCATTCAGGACTGGTTGGCTGTTGACGGTCAACACGGTCTGCCTGTTGGCTGTCCCATCCAGCAGACGATAAATGTTGTCGGGCGTCTTCAATTCAACCCCATTGATCGCCAGGATGTAGTCGCCGACAGCGACATCTACTCCAGGCGCCGAGAGCGGAGCGCGCAGATCAGGGTTCCAACTTTCATTGTCGTAGATCCGAGCAATCTTGTAGCGGCCGCCGTCGATCGTGAAGTCCGCTCCGAGAAGGCCACCGGGTGAGGAAGGAACATCTGGCATATCTCCGCCGCGAACGTACGAGTGGCCAATCGCGATCTCGGCTCCCATGTTGTCGAGCAGATAGTTCAGATCAGCGCGGTGCATGACGTGCGGCAACAACTGCCCGTACATCTCCTTCATTTTTGGCCAATCCGAGCCGTGCATATTTGGCACGTACAGATAGTCACGCTGGTTGCGCCATCCTTCGTTGAATATCTGCTTGAACTCCTCCTTTGGCTCAAGGTACATCTGCAGACCAACATTGAGACGACCCTGGCCTGGCTGTGGCGCGAGGCGATCCGCATCAACAAGGAATAAGCCGGGCCCGCTGCCGGCACCACCACCGACTGCTCCGCGTCCTCGTCCGCCACCGCCCAAGCCGCCGGTCCGGTAGAGGAGCTTGTGCCCGTCGGCACTCACTTCGTAGTCCGCCGCCCCGGCTACGAAAGGAGCCGCGCGTCGGTCACTCAGGCGATATCGTTGCAGGGTCGCAGTCGCACCGGGACCACCCGGCCCACCGGGCCCGGCAGCACCGACTGGACCAGCCTCCATGTAGTAGACCGTACCAGCCACTCCCGCGCGGAGCTTTGAATACTGGCGCTCGGGGACGCCAGAAACGGCGAGGATGCGTTGCTGAATGCCATCGAAGTCGATTTGAACGGTCACTGGAGTTGCGGTCGGACGTTGTGTCTGGCTGGCCTGGTCAGCGCCCGCGCCGACATCAGCCCCGGGTGTCGTTGGGGCTCCTCTGCCTCCACGACCGCCACCGGGCGTGCCAGCTCCAGTTGCGGGGGCGCTGCCGATACCCTTGTCCTCATCGCTTTCCGGCAGTAAGGGGCTCGGCTCTCCTTTTTTCAGGACGGCAAAGTAGAGCCCGAAGTTCTCCTCTTTGTCATACGAGGTCATATCCAGCCATTGCGACTTGAGGCCGAAATCGGTCGAAGCGAGGAACCAGAGATACTTGCCGCTTGCGTCCCACGCCGGCCAGACCGTGTCCGCCAAACCATCTGTCACCTGCTTCGTCTCCCCAGTCTCGACGTTGCTGACGACGATGACGTGATAGAGCGATTTGAGTCGGCTCGCATAAGCAACCCACTTCGAGTCAGGACTCCAGACTGGATTGAGCGTTCGCTGAGGGACCATCCACGGATCACTGCCGACTATCTTCGCCTGACCGGATGCGACGTCCAGAACCCAGACGCGCAGATTCGTGTCGGTGTAAACGATCTTCTTTGAGTCGGGTGACCACGAGGGGGTGTAGTAATGAGTCGGATTCTGTAGCGAGATCTCGCGGGGCAACGTCAGCCCATCCTGGGACTCGATGATCAGCTTGTACTCGCCTGACTTATCGCTGAAATAAGAAATGTACTTCCCATCGGGCGACCACGCCGGATCGCGCTCAGCCGAACCGCTGGAATTGCTCAGATTGCGGACGTCACCCTTCTCGGCGGGGATCGTGAAGACCTCGCCGCGGGCCTCGACCACAACACGTTTCCCGGTCGGCGAGAGCGCAAGGTTCGACATGCGCGCCGTGACGTCTTCCCATCTCGGCATCATCCACGGGAAATCGCCAGTCGCGTTGATGCTGACAACTCTTTCTTTGCCGGTTTTTGGGTCGAGTTCATGAATCAGACCGGCTTGCTCGAAAACCACCGCACCAGCGCCCGCATCGATCGATTTGACGTCGAAATCAGTGAATCTTGTGACCTGCGTCAGCTTCTTTGTCTTGTTCTCGTAGGCCCAGATGTTCGAGACACCGTCTCGGTCAGAGAGAAAGTAGACGGAATCGCCGACCCAGACCGGGTCGACGTCTTTTGAGTCAACCCACGGCGGGGAAGTCAGGTCGTAGCTCTTGAGATCAACGATCCAGATCGGCCGATTCTGCCCACCGCGGTAATTGCGGCGCTCCTCGTCCCACGAATTGTTCATGCGATAGGCGAGACGAGTTCCATCAGGAGATATCTTTCCTTGAAACGCGCGGGGAAGCGCCATCGGCTCCTCGACGCCCCCTTCGGCCGGAACGGTCCAGAAACGAGGCGCCCCACTTGGCGCCCAACTCGCGCGCGATGAAGCGAACATAACTGCGCGGCCATCGTGGGTCCATCCCTGTACCGAATCCGCGCCGGGATGCCAGGTCAAACGATGCGGCTCGCCGCCCTCGGCCGGCACAACATAGACATCGAGATTGCCGCCGTACTCCGCGCTAAACGCAATCCATTTTCCATCCGGTGAGAAATGAGGGCTGGTCGATTGCCCCTGGAAGCTCGTCACCCGACGCGCCGAGCCCCCACCCCGCTCGACCGTCCAAATGTTGTTGGCGTAAGCAAACGCGATCTGCGTTGCGCTCACCGTCGGCGTCCGCAGCAGCCGGGTCGGTCCACCGTTGGCTGTCGCCGCGCCTGTCGCAAGGTCTGTCGCGAGCCAAGTCGTGACGAGAAGCGTGATTGAGAGGGTGACGAAAAGAAGCTTGCGTTTCGACATAAGAAATCTCCGATGCGTTGACGATTAACGTTTGCCGTTGGACGTGGTGCCTGCGGCGACCGGGGCCTTATCCGCGACCTTCTTGAGGTACTTGTCGTACCACGCGAGATATCGCTCCAATCGATCCCGATTGTAACTGGGCCGCGTGATCCCGTGGTTCTCATTGGGGTAGATGATGAGCTGCGTCTCAACGCCGAGACTCCTCAAGGCCTGATACATCTGCTGGCCTCCTTGAACCGGAACATTGAAATCGCGCTCACCGCCGAGAAACAACGTCGGCGTCTTGATCCGGTCCGCGTGGAGGAACGGATAGGATATCTTGACATAGGTCTCCCACGCCTTCGCCTCCCAGGGAGGGCCGATCTCGTAGTCATACTGAATGATGTACTGGTCGGTGCCGTAGAAGGCAACTGTGAACGCCGTTCCAGCTCCGCTGGTTGCGGCCTTGAAGCGCGTGTCGCTGGCGATCATATAGTCGGTGAGGATCCCGCCATAGCTCCATCCACCCACGCCCAGCCTGTCTGGGTCGGCGATGCCCATCGTGATGACGTGATCGACACCGGCCTGGAGGTCCACAACTTCCCAGTGTCCCCAATCAGCGAAAATGGCGCGCGAAAACTTCTGACCTCGGCCGGAGCTGCCCCGATAATTGACTGCAAGAACCGCGTACCCGTTGGCCGCGAACCACTGCCGCTCGACGCTGAACGAATGCGCGTCCTGGCCGTTTGGTCCTCCGTGAATACGGAGCAGCAGCGGGACTTTCGTTCCCGCGACATACCCAACAGGTTTGGTGAGCAGGCCGTGCACCTCGGTACCGTCCTTGGCCTTGAAATCAACCCTTTCCGTGCTGGCGATCTGAAGCTCGTTGAAGAGTGCATCGTTCTGATGGGTGATCTGGCGCAGGCCACCCTTTTCAGCAGCGAAGACCTCGTTCGGTCTTGAATCGGTGCCTGAAAGCAGCGCCGTCCGACCAGCAGCACTGGTCAGACTCGAGACCACTATCGGAGGAGACATCATCCTTTGGACATCACCACCAGCGAGGCTGACAGTTGCCGGAAAGACCGAGCGATCATCGGTTACGAGAAAGCTGATGGACTTGCCGTCAGGGCTGAAGCGTGGTGCAGAGACACCGCGGTCAAGAGCTTCAACCGCCATCATGCGACTCGAGGGAGCCGCCCCATCAGAGGCGACAATGGCGAGATGATCCATGTTATATGCGCCGTACTTCTTCTCGTCTCCCTCCAGAAAAGCGAGCCATTTGCCGTCAGGACTCCACTCGAGCCGCGAACGCCCTCCGCGGCTTGTCGACGATGTCAATTGCTTCTCAACAGCGCCTGCCTTTGCTTCGGCAACGAATATCTGACTCGATGGCTCTCGATCGGGGTCGTCTGAACGGTTACTCAGGAATGCGAGACGACTGCCGTCAGGCGACCAGGCTGGTTGAGACTCATCCCACTTGCCGGAGGTCAGCCGCTCCAGTTTCTGCGTTGCGATGTCAAAGAGGTAGATGTAGCTGTGTCGCCCTGCGAGAAGGTAACCCTGACCGTCCTGCTTGAACTTGTATCGATCAATGACGATCGGTTTTGGAGCTTTTGGCCGTGTTCCGGAAACTCCACCCACTTCCGGTGTCGGTGTTGGAGTCGGCTCCGCTTCGGGATCCGGATCGCCAACGACCAGTGCCAATCTCTTTGAGCCCGGGGACCATTCGTAGTTCTGGAGGCGCCCCTTGAGCTCGGTCATCTGCATTGCCTCTCCACCACTTCGGTCAAGCAGCCAGACCTGATTGCCGCGGGCCTTGCCTGGTCGAGAGGAAGTGAAGGCAAGGTATTTGTTATCCGGGCTCCATCTCGGCGAACTCTCGCTGTCCTGGCTCCAGGTCATCTGTCGATCGGTCTTTCCATCAAAGCTGGCGACCCAGATGTGAGAGTTGGCCCTGTCTTCCTTGACGTCGGTCGTTGACACAACGTAGGCGACCCACTGCCCATCGGGCGAGAGCTGTGGATCTCGGACGTCTCGGATGCGGACGATATCGTCCAGCTTCAGTGCGTGCAGCGTCGTTTGCGAGAGCCCCAACGTCGCGGAAGCCAGAATCAACAGCAGGATGCGGGGTAGTCTTCTGGTCAACATCGGGAGAAATAACCTCCTCATTCAGGCTTGGTTCAATTCGGATCGAGTTGCTCAGGATGGGGTCTCGGTTCCAGCGACTACCGGTCATCCCGGGGCCGGAACCACCGAGATTGTGCCCCTCTCAGGCTGAGACCACAAGTCCGCGGAGGTGTACGGCGATTTGCCAGATTGCGTTGTCAAGGTCCGCGTTTCGGCGGGGGTGGTCTTCCCGGCAGGCTGTTGAGGTGGTCCGCACGCGAACGCCTCAGATCGGTTTTTATTGTTTGAAAGGGTCAGGCTCGCGCTGGCCCATGCCCTCCCTGTAGGGATCTACTGCGTGTTTGGTAGTGCTCGTCTTGATTGGTTCACAAGAATCGAGAAAGACTATTGACGTTGGCGGTGGCTTAGGGGTAGCCTATCAGCGCTAACCCACACGATTAGCGCACGCGTGACTTCCAGTCGGTATCGAAAGTCAACGTCAAGAGCCTTGACTGTCGGCGTCGTCTTTACTGAAGGGCGTCGGGAACTGATAGCTTGATGACTCGACACCATGGCCTTCTGGCCAGGTAGTCTGGAGGAGAAAACCGAGATGATGACACTACGTTCTTTCACAAAGGTGGCTTTTGCTGCGTTGTCGCTTTTGGTGATAAGTACAGCCGCGTTTGCCGCTGATCCTGGACTTTTGTAT
>JANNRD010000622.1:0-14862 GCA_031401095.1 Acidobacteriota bacterium | reverse complement strand
GCCTGCTCGGTCGCGAGCGGCGTTGGGGCGCCACTCGTTATTCACGGATCTCAGGGAACCATCAAGCTGGCGGAAGACAGCGAGAGCTTGAACAACACCTCGATCCAAGTCATCCCTGACAGGGAGTTCCTCGCGGACTTCAAGAAGAAGACCGGGCAGGAACAGCTCGATATCGAGGTCAAGACAGCGGTTCGAGGGACACATCCACATATGGAGAACTTCGTCGAGGCGGTCCGCAGCCGTCAGGAGCCGAACTTCCCGGCCGACCTCGGATATAAGGCGATGACCGCGATTCGCATGGGTGTCGACGCATATCGACAGCACGACGTCCTTCAATTCGACCCGCGACGTGAGAAACTTATCGCGCGCCGGTAGCGTCAACGATCCAGTAAGCGAGATAGCGGAACATTGGATTTTGGATTGAGGAGCGAGTGGCCTCAATCCAAAATCACAAATTTAGAATCCGGTGTTTCAGCATCCCCTCTCGATGCCGGTTCCCACCAGGGGCTCCAGCCGAGCGGCTCATCCCTGCCAAACTGCCTCCATTATCAAGTGGAACCAAACGGACCGTTTCGGGGTATTATGCCGAAGAGGGCAGCGCTTCGGTGCCGTTGTTGCGGTTGCTCCTTCCTGTCCTACGCAAGTAGAGGTGAATCGTGCGAATCAGGGTCTTGGCAGTAGCCTTTCTGTCGTTGTCAATGGCAATGACATTCTCGCAGCGGTCCCGGGCGCAGCAGGCTGCGGCGCCACCACCGCTCACGGAAGAAGAGCAGAAGGCCAAAGCGGACCGCGAGAAGAAGGCGGTCGAATTGCTCGAACAGGTGATCTCGGAAGCGCAATCGATGAGGCTTCCCGAGAATCGCGTTCGCGTTCAGATCAGTGCTGGAGACCTGCTCTGGGACCGTGATGAGTCGCGCGCGCGGACCTTATTCAGCGACGCCAGTGCTGGCATCATCGATCAGATGCGCAGCCTCGATATTAATGACCGCCAGTACTCTAACCTGCTCCGAGCTCCTTCACAGCAGCGTCAGGAACTGGTCTTGACTGTCGCCCGCCACGAATCGGCTCTTGCGTACCAGATACTCGCTGCGACGAGGCCGCCGACACCGCCACCTCCGTCGCCTGGGCCGCGAACTGGTGGTCCCGGACCGACCCCGCAGGACGCGGATGCGAATCTCGAGCGAACTCTCCTCGCGCAGATCGCTGCGACAGACCCAAAGCTTGCTCTGCAAAACGCCGAAGATCTTCTCACGAAGGGGCAGTACTCCAGTGCGATGGCCTCTGTGCTTGCCCAGCTGCAGCAGAAAGACAAGGAATCTGCCACTAAGTTTCAGGAGAAACTGCTCCGCAAGTTGATGTCGGAGAATCTGCTCGCGAGCCCAGGAGCCACCAGCCTGGTGATGGCGTTACTTCGCCCGGGCCCGAGACTTGAAGGGACAACTTCAACGCCAAATGCATCGAGCGCTGGTGCGATAAATAGTTCGTCCGCCCTTGGCCTCGCGGCTTATCGTGATCTTCTGGAAACTGTCATAGCGGCGGCATTCAAGGCGACACCGGCCGCTCGCGGAAATCAAGGCAATGGTCAGGGTGATGGTCGCGGACAGGACAATCCCAGGGCAGTACAGCCAAACAACCCTGGCACCGCGCAGAACCGCGCACAGGTGCCACAGACGCAGAGCTCGACGCAGACAAGCGCCCAGACGGAGCAAAATTCCGCCCGCGGGCTTCTCGGTAGCCTGCAATCCCTTCTGACACAGATCGACCAGTACCTGCCCGCCCGCAGCCAGGTAGTTCGACAGAAGATGACTGAGCTCGGCATGAACAATGACCAACAGCGAAGCGGCGGCCAGTTCGGGAATCTCCTTCAACAGGGAAGCGCCGACAGCATTCTTTCGGCGGCCGCAACGGCGTCACCACAGGTTCAACCGCGGCTCTACCAGCAGGCTGCGCTTAAGGCCCTCGAAGAAGGCAATCTTGATCGAGCGCGTCAGATTGCGAACGAACATCTCGAACCTTCGCTGAGGGCATCGGTCCTCCAGAGTGTCGATCTGGCTGCGATGGCGCGAGCTGGCACGCTTGAGAAGATCGACGAGATACGTCAAACAGTGTCGCGTCTTCGGACCGATGATGAGCGCATCAGAGTGCTGCTCCAACTCGCCTCGGGAGTTGTCAAACAGAATCCAAAACTCGCTCTTGACCTTCTCGAGCAGGCCCGCAATCTGGTCGCTCGACGACCTGCGAACTACCAGCAATTCGACGCTCAACTGAGAGTAGCTCGAGCGTTCGCCCCTCTTGATCCGGCTCGAACCCTTGAAGTCCTCGAGACTGGGATAACCCAGCTTAACGACCTTCTACCTGCTGCGGCAACGCTCAGTGGATTCGAAGTAAATATCTTCAAGGACGGGGAGCTTCCGCTGCAGGGCGGAAGCCAGTTGACCGTTACTTTGACCAGGTACGCACAGCAAATAGCGGTGCTGGCCAGGAATAATGTTGATCTGGCGGTCACCGGTGCAGATAAGTTCCAATTGACGGAATCGCGGATCCTCGTCCGGCTGTCTATCGTTCGCGCGGCGCTCGGCATTGAAGCCCCCCCGAACCTTGATGGAGGTGCTGCCTTTGGGGGAGGGCGAGACGTTCTGCAGACTTTTCCACCATCGGATAGAAGACAGCTCTAGCTGCGGCGTATGCTCAACCCGAACAGATGACGCGTGGCGCGTGCCCAGAGTCGAGAACTACTTGTCAGGAGAGCCAAACATGTTTCGAAAGATCGAGCGCAGAGACTTCATCAAGACTTCGATTGTCGCCGCCGGTGGAGTATCCGCGGCAACGCCGGAGACGCGGGCACAAGGCCCCGGCACCATCCAGAGCGCCAATAGCCAGATTCGTATTGGGTTGATTGGTTGTGGCGGGCAGGGGAACTCGGACGCAAACCACTTTGCAAGGCTACCGAATGTTAAGATCGTGGCCCTCGCGGATGTCTTTGAGGGAAGCATCAAGGGGACTCTCGCCAGCACTTCGCTCAAGCTTGATGCGGCCAAGACCGCAGTTCATCGCGATTTCCGGCGGCTACTCGACGACAAGAATATCGATGCCGTGATTGTCGCGACCCCGGATCATTGGCATGCATTGACGATGATCATGGCCTGCCAGGCTGGCAAGGATGTCTATGTTGAAAAACCGCTCTCCCTGACGATTGAGGAGGGTCGGCGGATGGTGAGCGCCGCGCGCAAGTACAGCCGCGTCGTCCAGGTCGGAACTCAGCAGCGTTCAGCGCGCCACTTTCAGGTCGCGGCTCAGATGGTCAGGGAGGGTAAGATCGGCAAGGTCGCTCGTGTCCATACTTGGAACTACGATATGGAGTACCCGAACGGGATCGGGAATCCAGCCGACTCAGCACCACCAGCCGGTCTCGACTGGAACTTCTATCTCGGCCCGGCACCCGAAGTACCGTTCAATGAGAATCGGTTTCTTTGGAATTTTCGCTGGTTCTGGGACTACTCTGGCGGGAAGCTGACTGATTGGGGCGTTCATTTGATTGACATCGTCCACTTGGGAATGAATGTCGACGCGCCACTCTCAGTTTCAGCGATGGGGCGAAAGTATGTGGTGCAGGATAATCGTCAGACGCCTGACACGTTGATGGTCACATATGAATATCCCGGATTTATTCTGACCTACGAGAATCGCGCTTATACGGGCCGCAGCTACGAGGGCAGGGGGTATGGGATCGCCTTTTATGGGACAGACGCGACCCTTGTCGTCGATCGCAGTGGCTTCGAGATCATCCCTGAGTTCACAGGCAGAAAGCGCGATGATATTTTTACGCCGCGTGTACCGCCGGCAAGAATGGGACTACCGCGCAACGATACCTCGCACTTCGATCACGTCAAGAACTTTGTCGAGTGTATGGCATCACGTAAGCTGCCGATCTCCCACGTTGAAATCGGGCATCGTTCGACCAGTGCGCCGCTGCTGGGAAACATTGCTCTGCACACTGGACGGACGATCAAATGGGACGGGCAGAACGAGAAGATAATCGGTGATGCCGACGCGAGCAAACGGCTGGTCAAAGAGTACCGTCAGCCCTGGAAACTGATCGACGTCTAACTGGACCGGTTTGGCAAGGCGTGCCAGTTCGGTCGCGATCCTGAGCCCCAGCCCGTCCTACGCGCCGAGAGAGTCAGGATAAACCGGTTGTTCAAGCGTTTGCCGGTGGGTGACCACTCTTCGGCGACCGGTGCAAGGAGCAACGCCATTCTCACGCCGGGCCGATTGAAGCTGCAACCAGCGCCGCTCCGATCAGGGGGAGTTCGCTATTGAGGATAACGCGCACCGGTATCCGGTAGAGAAGGGCAGAGAAGCGGCCCTTATCGGTGAAGGCCGTCATGAAGGTCCCGTCCCTGAGCTTCTTGAGTATTTTGGGCGCTATCCCGCCTCCGATGTAGATGCCGCCAGTGGCCATCAACGTCAGCGCGAGATTGCCGGCGGCAGCTCCGTAAAGCGACGTGAACAGATCAAGGGCAAGCATCGAGAGATCGTCGCCCTCGTCGAGAGCTGCCGTCGAAACAACCGTGCTCGGATCCGCCTCGAGACACCGCCTCGCCACGCTTTCCGACTCCCGCCCATGACCAGCACTTCGCAGGAAATCATAAATAAAGAAAAGGCCGGGTCCTGACACCAGTCTCTCGACGCTGACGCGCTCAAACTGTTTCAACATGAATTGGAGGAGTTCGATCTCGAGGTCGTTGCGCGGTGCGAAATCGACGTGGCCCCCCTCGGAGGCAGACGGTATGTGCCGTGTGCCGTCCCAGATCATGCTGGCCTGACCAAGCCCCGTTCCGGCTGCGATGATTCCCGAATTCCCCGTCGCTATTTCGCCCTCATTGAGAATGCTTACCTCATCGCCAGCCAGCAGCGGGATGCCATGACCAAATGCCTCAAGGTCATTGAGTAGCGTTGTCTGTTCAAGTGAAAGAAGAGCGGCTAGATTCGACGAGCTGACATTCCACGGGAGGTTCGTGGTCATGCAGTTGCCATCGACCACGGGACCCGCAACCCCGAAACAAGCTGCCTCGAGCGGCTCCGCTAGTCCTTCAATGAATTCAATGATGATCTGGTCGAGGCTGGAATAGTTCTGACTGGGAAAGATACCCTTGTGAAATGGTTGCCGAGGGTTCTCGCGCCGGAAGAGACCAAGTTGTGTCTTTGTCCCTCCAATATCACCTGCAAGAAGCATAGACGTTCTCTAGTTGGCCAAGACGGCGCAGACGATGTCATTCGCGACCAAAGCGGATTGTTCAAAGACTCTGTCGTGGAGAACGCCCTCGAGCTCGACGGCAAGCAGAGATGAATCGCTCCACTGATCGTACCCGAGAACCCGTTCAGATCGCCTCACCCCATCAATGGTCACCGAGGCGGCGAGCCGCATCCCATCCGCTGTCTTCCTGACCCTGAATTCTGAAGGGCTCTCAACCCCTCCCCCCGACCTGAGCGTGACATCATTGAGATGGCCAAGGCGATCGCTCGCTCCGCGCACCGCCCTCAGAACAATGTCGACCTCCGCTGCCCCTGCTGCGAAGGTCAGCCTCCTGCAATCACCGTCAGATCGCACGCTCTCCCGCTTGAGCACCCATCCAAGCCGGCTTGCAAGCCAGGCCGCAAGATAGACTGCTCGCGGGGTCAGGCGTGTATCTGAATCGGCGTGGTAGCTGATCTCGACTTCATGAAGGCGATTGAGCACTGGCCGGTAGTCGGTGACGTCGTAGAAGCCGGCAATAATGGAGCGCCAGGTCTGCAACCGCGTCCAGTTCAGATCCATGAGAGGCAGTCGCTGATTTGTCTGTAAGAACTCGGCGATCTGGGCAAAGCCCCTTTCGTGCGAATCAACCCTCGCGGTATCGATCAGAAGACGGTCGGAAAGGGATGCGCACCTGCGGAAAAGCGGGTCGCTAAGCCGCAGCTCATCCCGCCACCAGAGAAACACCGGCAGGTCCGCCAGGACGAGGGACGAAATCGCGCTCGGCGCCTCACGGGCCCTCTCTCGACTGGCCTTGATGGTGATCTGCTCACAACAGACCTGTCGCGAATTGGCCGATGGAAGCGTACACCTCGAGTTGACCCACGAATCGAGCATCGGCTGATCAGTTTCCCGGTCTTCGACCAGTACAATCGCCCGGCTCGGGTGATGCTCCGTGACCTCGATCAGCGTTTCGTCCAAACGATAGTCGGTTCTCGATGCCGGGCTGTAGATCAAGAGATTTAGGACGCAGGAGCGCGTCACACCGCCATGCGGCTCCTCCTCCCCAACCGATGTCCACAGCGCAGTCAGTTCACGCTCGAGTTGCGCGACATCGATGCCGTTCTGGTTCGCAAGATCGGAACTCATTATTCCAGTGCCCTCAGGAGCGCCTCCAGCGGCGTCCATCTACTTCGAGGAAATCGTCTGCCGTCTGCGGGCCCCACGTACCCGCCTCGTAATTGGGAAAGTCGGGTTTTGAGCTCTGCCAGGCCTCGAGCATCGGCATGACAATTTCCCAGCCACGTTCCGTCATATCGCGGCGCGCATAGAGAGTCGAGTCGCCAAGGATGCAGTCCAGCAGCAACCGCTCATAGGCCTCCGGTGAATGGACTCCAAACGACGCGCCATAACGAAAGTCCATGTTGACCCATCTGATGCGCGTCACCTGACCCGGAATCTTCGCGCCGATGCGGAGCGTGATCCCCTCGTCCGGCTGAACTCGCACCACCAGGACGTTCGGCTCGAGGTGCTGCTCGGCCAATTGGCTAAAGAGAAGATGTGGCGCCTCTTTGAAATGGATCGCGATTTCAGTGACCCGCTTTGGAAGCCTCTTTCCCGATCTGATATAGAAGGGGACTCCCGCCCAACGCCAATTGTCGAAAAGCAGCTTGAGGACAGCGAAGGTCTCAGTGTTTGATTCGGAGTTGACACCCGGCTCTTCACGATAGCCGGGAACGACACGCCCCTCGACCGAGCCCGGACCGTACTGTCCTCTGACTGCGAACTGGTCTACCTGCTCGTGTCTGATCGGGCGCACAGCCTGCATTGCCTTGATCTTCTCATCCCGAACCGCGTTCGCAGACAGACTCGGTGGCGGCTCCATCGCAACGAGTGAAAGTACTTGAAAGACGTGATTCTGAATCATGTCCCGGGTGACACCCGCAGTCTCATAGTAGCCGCCTCTGCCTTCGACGCCGATCGCTTCAGCATTTGTAATCTGAACGTGATCGATGTACTGCCGATTCCAGATTGGCTCGAAGATCCCGTTTGCGAAGCGGAAAACCAGCAGATTCTGAACTGTCTCCTTGCCAAGGTAGTGATCGATGCGATAGACCTGATCCTCTTCGAAAACCGATGCGACATCGAGATTGAGCTGGCGGGCCGTTTCGAGATCGGTGCCAAAAGGCTTTTCGATGATGACCCGCGTGAAGTGTCCTTCCTTCTGTTTCGAAAGACCCGCCGCTCCCAGCTGATGGATCGCCTCGGAGTATTGCGATGGCGCTGTCGAAAGATAGAAGACCCGGTTCCCGCTCGTACCACGCTCAACATCAATTCGCTCAAGCAGGTCAGATAACTGCTGATAGGTTGCCGGATCAGCGAGGTCGCCGGGGAGATAGCGGATACCCTGGGCGAAGTTGTTCCACACCTCCTCGTCGAGATGCTTGACGTCCGTATAGGTCATCAAAGCGTGCTTCATACGGCTGCGAAACTCATCGTCACTAAGCGGCGACCGGGAAATCCCGACAATCGCGAACTCCGCAGGAAGCAGACGTTCCTGAGAGAGCTGAAACAACGCTGGCACCAGTTTCCGCTTCGTCAAGTCCCCGGACGCGCCAAAGATGACGACCACGCACGGCGACGCCGTCCGCTCCGTGCGCAGACCTTCCCTCAGCGGGTTCTCGTTTTGGTTCGGCAACATCTATCATCCTCCACTTGAGTCGAAACCCTTATCGACCAACAGACCTCAGCTCCCGAGCAGCGACTCCCACTCGGTGTGGATCGGTCCCGCTTCAGGTCGATCGATCCTTCGATAGGTGTGCGAACCAAAGAAATCTCGCTGCGCCTGCGTCAGATTCAACGGCAGACTTGCTGACCGGTAGGTATCGAAGTAAGCAAGGCTCGCCGACATGGCGACCACCGGAATCCCTGCTGATTGCGCTGTCGCGACGATCTGTCGCCATCTTGGCTGCGCCTCAAGGACCCAGGCCTTGAAGTCGGGATCGAGCAGCAGATTCGGAAGATCGGGGCGACGCTGATAGGCCTGTTTGATACGGTCAAGGAAGCGCGCGCGGATAATGCATCCGCCCTTCCAGATGCGGCTTACTTCACCGAGATCGATCTGCCAACCATAGGTGGCCGAGCCGCTACGAATCAGATTCATGCCCTGAGCATAGGAGCATATCTTGCTCGCATAGAGCGCGTCGTGGACGGCGTCAATGACCTGTTGCTTGTCTCCCTTAAATGGCGCAGTGGCAGGTCCTGGAAGCTGCTGGCTGGCTTCAAGGCGCTCGGCGCGATGCGACGACAGAACGCGCGCGTCAATCGCAGCTTGAATCGTCGGAATCGGGACACCCAATTCAAGTGCGGTGATCGCTGTCCATTTCCCGGTGCCCTTTTGTCCAGCCTCATCGAGTATCAGATCGACCAGAGGGCGCTTCGTTTCGGGATCGATCACTCGAAATATCTTAGCGGTGATCTCGATCAAAAATGAATCGAGGTCGCCGGCGTTCCAGCTTGTAAAGATATCCGCCAGTTCGGCTGGCTCAAGACCCAGATAGTTACGTAGAACATCGTATGCCTCGGCGATGAGCTGCATATCGCCGTACTCGATGCCATTGTGAACCATCTTCACAAAGTGACCGGCGCCATCCTTTCCGATGTACGTGACGCATGGACCGTCGTCAACCTGAGCCGCAATCGTCTCCCAGATCGGACGGATATGCTCATAAGCTGCGCGTTCCCCTCCTGGCATAAGCGATGGTCCCCAAAGGGCGCCAGACTCTCCTCCACTAACGCCTGAACCGATAAAATTCAGACCCGTGGTTCTCAGCTCCGCTTCACGGCGACGTGTGTCCTGGAAGAGGGAATTGCCACCATCGATGATGATGTCGCCGGGGGCGAGGTGCGGCTTCAACTGGTTGATCACTGCATCCACAGCTTCCCCGGCTTTGACCAGAAGAATGATCCTGCGCGGGAGCTCGAGAGCCGCGACAAAGTCGGCGATCGAGTAGGTCCCGATGACATTCTTCCCCTTCGTGTGTTCCTGCGCACGCTGGAGGAAGCGATCAACCTTCGTTGTGTCCCGGTTATAGACGGCAATAGGGAAGCCGTGACGAGCGATATTGAGAGCAAGATTCTCGCCCATGACGGCGAGCCCTACCAATCCAACATGGGCCTTCCCGGTAGCGACTGGATGAGACATTGAATGGAACTCCCTTTTACAGATCGAAGCGTCTGTGCAATCAAATTAAAGCCGGGGGTAAGAGAAATTGCCACTTGGCTCAGGGTTGCAACTTAACGTCGCGGAGCGCGCGCCAATCGCCTGACGGGTCAAGATCAAGCGCGATCACGCGATCGCGACGGATAACAACCGTAGCAGGATACCACAAGTAGATCTGTGGTAAATCCTCTGCGAGAGTCTTTTGAATTTCCGAGAAAATGGCTCGCTGACGGTCGGGAGTCGCGAGGACGGACTCGTCGATCAGTCGATCGATGACGGGGTTGCTGTAGCGAGATCGATTCTGACCGTTTGGTGGAATCGACGCTGAGGCGTAGGCAAAACGGAAAATGTCAGTCGATTGGTTGCCACCAACAAGCTGATTGAGATAGAGCTGGAAATTTCCATCAACCATGTCCTGAACAAGTTTTTGACGCTCAAGCGGCTGCAGATCGATCGCAACATCGATGCGACGCAATTGCTCCTGAATCGCCTCCCCGACCTTGCGTGTGACGGCTACAGTCGAAGTCTTGAGTGAGAGTGTCAGGCGCGGGGAACCCCCAGAGGACTTGCGTCCAGCCTCATCGAGTAGCTTGACGGCTCGTTCCGGGTCGAAGCGATAGTTCGTGCTCGCCGGTTCGAACGCCCATTGTCCCGTCGGGAGAATGCTCCGTGCAGTCCGCGCCTGTCCGCGAAGAATGTCGCGAATGATGGCATCTCGATCAATGGCGTAGGCGATTGCCTGACGGACACGCCGATCCTTGAGAACCGGGTCCAGGAGATTGACGCCAATATGCGTCAGATTGGTACCGTCACCAATCTCTGCCTTGAGTCCGGCAGTCTGGCGCAGCGATTCGACACTGATCGGATCGAGATCGGCGTTGATCGCAAGGTCCACCGAGCCCTTCCGCAGTTCGCTCTCGCGAGTGCTGCTGTCAGGGCTGATTCTGAGATGAATCCTCCCGACCGAGGCTTTCCCCTCAAAGTAGTTGGGGAAGGCGAGGAGTCCGATCTCCTGATCGTCAATATTGTATTCAAACGAGAATGGCCCTGTTCCAACTGGCCGTGTCGGCTGCTGCGCGGAACTTCCCTGTGGGATGATACCGATCGGGATGATGATGTTTGGCAGACTGGGACAGGGCGAGTTGCAGGTCAGGACCACAGTCTGAGCATCGGGGGTCTCGATGGAGGAGAGCAGCAGAGAGACTTCGGCCTTCTTTTGCGACTGAAAGCCCTTCTCCATGAGGGTCTCGAATGTGTATTTGACGTCGGCCGAGCTGAGGGTCCGGCCATCGTGGAACTTGACGCCCTCTCGAAGTTTGAAGGTGTGAACTCGTTTGTCGTCGGAGAGCAGGATCGAGGTCGCCAGATCGGGGACGGGCTCAAAGCGAGCGTTCTTGCGGGTCAACCCATTGAAGAGTAGCTGACGCAGGCGCTCTGCAGCCGAATCCGAGCTGACCCGGGGGTCGAGACTGGGGACACGCTTTTCAATCAGGATGGTCAGAACGTCAGCTTCAGCGGGCGGACGGCAGCCAGTCAGAAGAAGCAGGGGAAGCAGGCTGAGCGCAACAGATCGGCGTCCGATTATCATCAAACGTTAACCCCGGCAGACATTACTCTGGCAACATTACTCTGGGAGCATCACGCTGGGAACACTTTGGCGCGGGCTACTTCTTCGGGTCATCAACCTTGCGACGATCCCTCTTGGCGTCATTGCGCTGGTTCCACAGATCAAATCCCGTCTTCTGCTGTGGGGTCAGCAGGGCGCTGATCCGTTCGCGAGAGGTGTTGCGGATTTGAACCATTTGCGGGTTGTACTGCCGTCGAAGATCCTGGAACTGCTGTCGCGTGTCGGCGAGAATCTCTTCCACCTGCTGCCGCTGCTCAGGGTTGAGCTGGGCCTCGACGGACAACTCATCAACCATGCCCAGGAAACTTGGCGCCGCGGATTGTCCTCTTCTCCAGACAAGCGGACTGACGATCAGACCGACAAAGAGTCCAAGCAGGAACGTACAGGTGATAATCAGATAGGCCTTGCGGCTGTTTGGAGACATCTTGAATTATCCTCGATCAGTAATCCTCAGACAAGAGCGCAAAAAGCACCTCGTCCTGACTGAGTGGATCCGGTCTTGTCAGCACCAGCCGATCACTTCGCTGCGAGATCATCGCATCGCTCAATCGATCACGACCAGCAGGCGCCTGCGGGGCAAAACCACCCGAATAGACGAGCAACCCCAAAACAAGGACTGCTGCAAGACTGCCTGCGTAGACCCAGTTCTGGAACTGGAGAACTGCACCCTCCCAGGTACTGGAGAGAACTCGTCTGGCGGAGGTCTGGAGAGCGACTTCGCGATCAATCCTCATCCTCAGCTGCTGATAAGTGTCTGGGGAGGGCGCCATCTCTGCGGGTGCGGTTACATCCAGTAGCCGATCGAGAACAATCTCCGGCAGAAGTTTAGATTGGCATGACCGACACTGGCTTGCGTGCAACAGTGCTTCGCGACGCGTCCGGCCCGCCGCAAACAACCCGATGAACACCCTGGCTTGAAAACACTTCATGAGGTTATCCCTTCAGAAAAAGATCATCTATTCCACTTGTTTGAGAGCCTTAGGCGCGGTCTTCTTTGTCAGCAGTCGCCTGATCGCCCGCCGCGCCACCTGCCGGGCTCGGAAAGCGCGAATCTTGACCTTGGCCTCGGACCAGCCGGTCAATTGTGCGATCTCACGCACTGATAGCTCTTCAGCGTGGAGGAGGACGAGCACCAGCCGATCCTCCGGCGCCAGTTTCCCCAGCAGAAGATCGGTGATCTCCATGGCACGTGCCCGGTCCTGGTCTTTCAGATGAAGCTGGAAAGAGAAGGGCGCGAGTGTCGTCTCCAGCCAAAGACCGTCGTCATCGGACAATTCGGTGAAGAGCGATTCTGCCCGTTTCTGTCGCCGTCTCAACTAATCATAGCAGTTATTGACCGCAATTCGCGCCAGCCAGTGTGCGAACGAAGCACCACGGCGGTAGCTCGAAAGCGAGACGTAGGCCTTGGTAAAGGTCTCCTGTACTACATCCTCGACCGTGTCCTGCTGCCTGAAGAAGTGCCGGGCGATAGTAAAGATGCGCCTCGAATGACGAGAAAAGAGCGACTCAAAGGCGGTTTCATCACCTCCAAGCACAGCATCTACCAGAGCATCATCATCCAGTTCTTCGCGCACTGGCATCGATACTGCCAGAATGCCCTCTTCTTTGTAGGTTGAACCGAGCAATGTTGACTTTCGGAGGTGAGCAGTCAGCGGACGGCCCAGGCGAAATCCCTCAAATCCTGTTGCTGCTGCACTCTCGATCAACATTGAACCTTTCCGAAAGGCCTCCTGTCAACCTCTCATCGCTGGTCTTGCTGCCAGTAGGGAGACGAATTTGGTCTGAGCGACGTTACAACTTCTTTTCTCTGCCGTTGCGTCGACGAAACTGTTTCTTGCCGCCGCAAACTTTTTGTGATAAAAGACTTCTTGTATTTTGAGTGGGCCATGGCGGGAATCCGCTCCGCTTCGGGAGACCGAGGGTCCAAACCGTAGGCAACAACCTCATAAGGAGGGTTAACCGATGGTGAATCGCCTTCAGCAAACTGATGAGTCGACGCCGCTGGTCAACGTCGCAGAGCTCGGAAAATACCTGAAACGCACCCGCATCAGCGACCATCTCTCGCTGCGCGCCGTCGCTAAAGAGACGCAAGTCAGCGCTTCAACTCTTTCGCGCATCGAAAATGGCAGTGGCGTGCCCGATGCTGAGACTCTGGCGCGCCTCGCTCGCTGGCTGGACATCCCGCTTGAGAGAATTGTAGAGACACGCGGTCAGGGTCCCCACGAACCTGTCGTCTATTACCCGCACGAATCGACTCCGGACATCGTTGAGGCGCATTTGCGCGCGGACCGAAACCTCAACCCTGAAACTGCAAATGCACTCTCTGAGCTCTTCCGCGTCGCTTACAAACAGTTTTCCCCCCGGTAGGAAGAAAGGTCGATCGATGAAAGGTCCGTCGGTGCTGACGTTGCTGCCGGCAACGCGTCTCGGTCGCCAGTTTGAACGGAAGGCGATCCGGATTCGCCAGTTTGCGGGAGTTGGGTACCTCGAGCCTCTTGACCCATATGAACTCGCCGCAAAAGTAAAATTGAGAGTAGTCTCTCTCGAAGACCTCTCAGAGCTTTCGGAGCAAGCACGCATTCACCTGACAACTGTCGACGCCAACGCCTGGTCGGGAGGCGCGACTCCAATCCTGCCGGATGGGTCCAGACTTGTCATTCTCAACCCGACGCATAGCCGGCGGCGTCATGCCGCGACTCTCATGGAGGAGATCTGCCACGTACTCCTCGGACACAAGGCCGATCGCATTGGCGGGAATGAAACCAGCGGGCTCAACCGGGACTACGAGAGCGAACGAGAATGCGAAGCGTATGGCGTGGGGGCGGCCGCACTTCTTCCGTATCATGCTGTCAGCGAGTGGCTCAATCGGGGACAGGGAACCAGGGAGATAGCGCGCAGGTATGGTGTCTCCACAGCGCTCGTTGAATATCGCGCCAAGATCGTTGGCTTGTGGCCGAAACTAAAGGAGGCTCGCCCATCTTTAGCTTCTTTGCCATCTCTGCGGACTTTGCCGTCTTTGATCGATGGGTCCTGACCAGGTTCTTTCCCTCCACATCTCAGCACCGCCGTCCTACTTCCGGCCCGACAGACTACTGACACGACAATGGTGGGATTGCGGTTGGAATTAGGTCCCTGGTGATGCTATATACGTTTCTCAGTCGATGACCGCGATCGGTGGCGTGATGGCGTGTCCTAGGTGCAGCGGCCTGCAACCGGGTGGCTTCGCGGATCGCCTTTAGAAGCCAGCGTGCGGAGATGCCGACTCGCAGACAGATCGTTAGGCACCGTCTATCTACTGCACTTCAGCAAGCCTTACCACCACGCATCGCATTATGTTGGCCTCACCAATGATTTAGAGTCACGCCTTGACGCTCACTCAAGAGGTCAGGGCGCAAGGCTCTTACAAGTCATCATTGAAGCAGGGCATACCTTCAAGCTTGCCCGGACTTGGCAAGGTACACGCAAAGACGAACGGCGCATCAAGAAGCAACACAACGCGCCGCGCTTGTGTCCAGTGTGCAGAGCGCACAACTAACAATCAAGAGGCGCGCCCGGACTACACATCTCGGCGTGCCTGCTTCGTCTTTCATCGCTGCACGGAATGTATCAAGCTTCAGAAGCGTGCCAGCTTACCCGTGTTACCGGCCACCTAAAACCGCGCTTTTCTGAGCCATCGCCGTTCCAGTAGAGATTCGTTATCATCATCCGCGCCGAAGGTGCGCGCTCGCTGGGAGAGCCAATAGAGTGTCAAAGACCCCAACCGCTCCAACGGTTGGG
>JANNRD010000621.1:0-2246 GCA_031401095.1 Acidobacteriota bacterium | reverse complement strand
TTGTTCTGGGCCAAACTCTCGGCCGCCTCGACGATGGCAATCGCGCCCATATTGGTCCTTGGTTGGCTAAGTCAGCGGCAGCTCGTGCGCGGTCTCACCTTCGGTGCGGTCAAGTAAAGGGAGTATCGAATGGCAACCGTCACGCTACGAAATATCTGCAAGAGCTTTGGTGATGTGGAAGTCATCAAAGGCATCAACCTGGAGATCGAGGATCGCAGTTTTGTTGTGTTCGTCGGCCCTTCAGGCTGCGGGAAATCAACGCTGCTGCGCCTCATTGCCGGACTTGAGGAGATCACCTCTGGCGATCTCCTGATTGACGGCGAAAGGGCCAATGACTCTCCTCCCGACAAGCGCGGGCTCGCGATGGTGTTCCAAAGCTATGCTCTCTATCCGCACATGACCGTCGCCGGCAATATGGGCTTCAGCCTCCGGCTCGCGGGCGTCCCAGGAGTCGAGCGGGATAAGAAAGTCATTGAAGCTGCAAGAGTACTTCAGCTCGATACGCTTTTGGACCGCAAGCCGAAGGAGCTTTCCGGTGGCCAGCGGCAACGCGTCGCAATCGGCCGCGCCATCGTGCGTCAGCCGAAGGTGTTTCTGTTTGATGAGCCGCTCTCCAATCTGGACGCAGGCCTCCGCGTGCAGATGCGCATCGAGATTGCACGCCTCCACGAGAGCTTGAACGCGACTATGATCTACGTCACACACGATCAGGTCGAGGCCATGACCCTGGCAGACAAGATCGTTGTGCTCCGTGACGGTGCAGTAGAACAAGTAGGTGCACCGTTGGATCTGTACCATCGTCCGAAGAATCTTTTTGTCGCGGGCTTTATCGGCTCGCCCAGGATGAATCTGTTGCCGGCGCACGTCACAGCTGCGAGCGAGTCGGGCACCACTGTCCGTTTGACAGGAATCGGCGAGTTGGACGTGCCGGTAAGGTCGAGCGACTTGAAGCCGGATGATCCGGTCACTGTAGGTGTCAGATCTGAACACCTCGGGGTAGACGAGCAGGGGCAATTTCGGGGACAAGTATTCGTTGCCGAGCGGCTGGGCAGTGAGACGTATCTCCATGTTCAGATGGAAGGGCGCAACATCGTGACTATCGCAATCAATGGCGACAGCCCCGCCCGTATACATGACCGCGTCGGCGTGAGGATCAATGGTCAAGACTGCCACTTATTCAATGCGGCGGGAGAAGCGCTCTGATTTTGGATTTTGGCTTCGGGGAACCGGTTCGCTTTGGATTGGGGATTGGTGGGCCTGGCAGCATCCTGGTGGCGTGGCGCTTGTCTGCCAGGGGTTCCGCGAACCCAAAATCCACAATCCAAAATCTGAAATCCAGAATCGAAAGGGTTGTTATGTATCTCGAGAGGTTCGATCTAAAAAATCGCGTTGCGGTGATTACCGGGGGTGGTCGGAATATCGGGCTTGCCTGCGCGCACGCGCTTGCTGAAGCAGGAGCCAAGGTTGTCATCGCGGAAATAGACCCGGAAGTCGGAGCGTCCGGTAAGAGCAACCTTGCGCAACATGGTTTCGATGTGGAAGTCGTGCGACTCGACGTCACCAAGCCGACGGATGTCACAGCAGCGGCCGATCGAATAGTCAATCAGCACGGTGGCGTTGACATTCTGGTTTGCAACGCTGGAGTTGCCTTTAACACGCCGGCCGAGGAGATGCCAGACGAGCAGTGGTTGAAGGTTATCGATATCAATCTCAACGGCGTCTTCTGGTGCTGCCGCGCGTTTGGTCGCCATATGCTGACAGCAGGCAAAGGCAGCATCGTCAATATCGGCTCGATGTCAGGTATCATTTCCAACAAACCGCAGCCGCAGTGCCACTACAATGCGTCGAAAGCCGGAGTGCATCTGCTGACCAAGTCGCTTGCGGCTGAATGGGCTGGGCGGGGCGTGCGGGTCAATGCGGTAGCGCCGACTTATGTCGAGACGGCGATGACGAGAGGTGGAATGGATAACCCCGAGTGGTTCTCAACCTGGCTGGAGATGACACCTATGCACCGCGTCGGGCAGCCTCCGGAAATTGCCTCTCTGGTATTGTTTCTAGCTTCAGACGCCTCGAGCCTCATGACCGGAAGTGTCGTGCTCGCCGATGGTGGTTACACCTGCTGGTAAGTGCATTCGGGCTCTACCGCTTCAACTCTTCCAGCCAGTTGAGGACAGCCTTCAAGCGTGTGGTTGGGGCTTGCTTCTGATTTCCCTCGATCACAGAGATCTCGCTAGCGATGAACCACA
>JANNRD010000620.1:0-4753 GCA_031401095.1 Acidobacteriota bacterium | reverse complement strand
TGTGGTTCATTATTTGTAAGGTGGTAGTCTCCGTGCTCTGTGGTTTGCTATACTGTCGCCGGTCACCTCAGCCGAAAATGGGGGAACCACAGCCATGCGCGCAGATGTAGCCGACTGGGTCGCGCTCAATATGGTGCGCGGGATCGGACCGCGTACAGCCAACCAACTGATCGAACACTTCAAGACACCGGCTCAGATTTTCAGCGCTCCGCGTCGCCAACTCGAGCTTTGTGGTTTGAAGGTGGAGTCGATCCGTGAACTTCACGATTCAGAGATTCTTGATCGCGCAGGCGCCGAAATGGAGCGTCTGGAACACCTCGGCGGCACGATCATCGTTCGGGATGACGAGCACTATCCGCGACTGCTTCGAGAACTCTACGATCCGCCGATCGTCCTCTATGTGAGAGGCCACCTTGGCGCCGCGATTGCACGACCCTGCCTCGCCATCGTCGGCTCTCGACGGGCATCCACCTATGGCATCAATGCAGCCGAGCGGCTCGCTCGCGATCTGGCGTCACGCGGTTTGACAGTCGTCTCTGGTCTGGCGCGCGGGATTGATGCCTCGGCACATCGTGGTGCGATTGCGGGTTCCGGATTGACCGTCGCCGTGACGGGCACCGGCCTCGACTCGATCTATCCTCGGGAGCACGGTCGACTGGCAGATGAGATCATCTCGAACGGGGCCCTCATTTCCGAGTTCCCGCTTGGAACACCGCCACTCGCTCAGAACTTCCCCTATCGCAATCGTGTTCTCAGCGGTCTCAGCCTTGGCGTTCTGGTTGTTGAAGCCGCGGAGCACAGCGGGTCTTTGATCACGGCGCGGCTGGCGAGTGAGCAGGGCCGTGAGGTCTTTGCAGTGCCGGGCCAGATCACTTCGCCCAATGCTTTCGGGCCCAATTGCCTGATCCGGGACGGCGCCAAACTGGTCGGAGGTTGGCAGGATGTGGTCGAGGAGCTGCCGCGCGCACTCAAGGAATTGATTCTCGGGAGTGAACGCGAGTCGTCGGGGCCGCGCGGCCCAATGCAGCCGCTATTGCAACCAGTCGCATTGAGCGACGAGGAACAGCGCGTCCTCGCCCTGCTCAAGTCGGATATGGCAATCCATATCGATCAGTTGATCGAGCTCAGCGGTTTGCGCTCTCCCGAACTAATGAACGCGTTGCTTGGACTCGAAATGAAGGATAGAATCAAGGAACTGCGGGGTAAGACGTTTATAAAGAGGCTGTAATACTGAGAATGTTTGATTGGTTCAAAGACTGGTTCCTTGAGATTTCGCGACAAATTATCGACCTTCCGATCCTGGCCGCTGCCCCGACGATGGTCTTTGTCGGGGCATTGGATTCGTCGCTACTTTCGCTTCCCGAGATAAACGACTACATCACTGTTGCGCGGATCGCGCATTTACCGCACGAAGTCTATTTCTTTCCGCTTTTTCCGGCGATCGGTTCGGTGCTGGGCTGCCTCTTGCTCTATCGCATCGTGCGCGGCGGGGAACAGATCATCGAGAGACGCTTCAAGTCTGAGCATCTCGACCGGATCAAGAGTATCTATCGGCGCTGGGGCCTCTTCGCTCTTGTCATTCCGGCACTGCTGCCTCCCCCGATGCCATTCAAGATATTCGTCGTGACCGCCGGCGCGCTCGGTTATCCGATGGGCAGGTTTGCGCTTGTCATCTTCATCTCGCGCGCCATCCGCTACTACTTTTGGGGGTTCCTTGCGTACTTCTTCCGCGATCGGGTGCGGCAGGTGTCCTCGTGGCTCGAGGAGCATTTCTTCACGGTACTTGGAGCGACTCTCGCACTGGTCGCACTTGTTCTGCTGACTCGCTGGCTGGTCATCAGCCTTCGTCATCGCACGACGGAGGCACCGGGGCAAACTTCATCTTCAGTTGATGGTTGATGGCATGGGAAATCACTGATTGGACAAATACTTCCTTGTTAACCTGGCGGGGACTTTCAGATCGCTTCAGGCTGCGTTGATAGCGTATGGCGCTCTCGGGCTATTTCTTATCGCGCTTCTTGATGCTGCCCTGATCCCGCTACCCGGCGGACCCGATGTCGTCGTCATCGCACTTTCGCATCACTCACACGCGATGATGCCAGTGTATGTCGCAGTGGCGATCCTTGGCTCGACCATCGGCTCCCTGCTGCTCTATTCGATCGCCCTCCGGGGCGGTCAGAGAGCGCTCCTGAAGATCAGCACTCCGCAACGTGAACGCGCGACGCGATTGGTCGGGCGGTACGATTTCTGGGCCCTTCTCGTCGCTGCCGTGCTTCCCCCTCCCTTTCCCTTCAAGGTATTCGTGCTTTCCGCCGGCGCATTTCGCATGAAGCTGTGGCGCTTTATCGGTGCTCTCGTTGTCGGGAGAGGCTTCAGGTTTATTCTTGAAGGCACCCTCGCTGTCGTTTATGGTGAGGCAGCCATCGACATCCTCAAAGAGCACTACGCGAAGATCGGTCTCGGAGTTGCCGCCGTGGTTCTCGTCATCTTTCTCGCCAATAACCTGCGCCGCAAGCGTCGACTGGCCGCCATTTCAGAAGCTGATACTTAGAACGTCTATTCGCTCACCATGCGAGCGATGCTCTTCGCGATCGACAGGCAGGAAGTCAGTCCCGGAGACTCGAGCCCGATGGCGTGAATGACAAATGGCGAGACCGGGTCTCTCCTCAGGACGAAATCTTTGAATGAGTGATCGTGCTCGGGCGCGAGGCGCGCTCGCAACCCGGAATAGCTGAGCCTCAGGTCCTCAAGCCTGAGCGAAGGTAACATCGTCCGAGCCGCCTGATAGAACTCGCTCAGTTCAACGCGTCCGTGCTCATAGTCCTCTTTGCTCGCGACGTATCTGGCGTTCGGGCCAACGAGCAGTGTCCCGGCAACAGTCTTCGTAAAGTGCACGCCCAACCCGTGGCCGCTTGCGAGAGGCAGGGGATAGACGAGGTTGTTGACGAGCTGGCTTCGCGAGGGGACAAGTTCAGCATACTCACCGCGACACGGATAGATGGTGTGCTCGCGATACCCGAACATGCAGGCGACCTGATCCGCATAGAGGCCAGCCGCATTGATCACAAAACGGGTCTTCACTTCTTCATGGGGAGTGGAGAGACGAACCAACCCATTCTCGAAGGACGCACCAGTGAGCGGGGTTGCCGGCAGAATGTGTGCGCCGCGTTCCCTGGCCAAACTGGCGAGAGTCGCGACCAGGCGCTCTGCATCGATGATCCCAGTGTTCGGAGAATAGAGCGCAATGGGTGCCTCTATTTCGGGCTCAAGCGTGCGGATGAAGTGACGGTCAACAAGCTCGAGTCCCTCAACGCCATTCTCTTCACCGCGCTTTCGCAGCGCTTCAAGTTCGGGTAATTGCTCTTGCTCCTCAACGACTATCAGCTTCCCGCAGCGCCGGTGCGGAACCTTGTGGGTGAGACAGAAGTCGTAGAGCATGTGCCGGCCGCGGACGCAGTGAAGAGCCTTGAGCGACCCGGGTTCGTAATAGATGCCGGCGTGAATGACGCCGCTGTTGCGGGTGGAGGCGCCGAGACCCAATCGAGGGCGTGCCTCAATCAGAAAAACACTATCCAGTTGGGACGCTAGCTCAGCCGTGATCGCGGTGCCTATGACGCCACCGCCAACGACTACTACATTTGCGATTTCGGAGGACATTCGGGGAGGCGAATGCTTATTGCGAGAGATTGAGGAGGAAAGAAAAGTGACCCGGGGCAACCGCGCGGCCGTGACGACAGCGTCATTTGAACCTGCCTTCGACAGGTGGGTGACCTAAGCCCTGCGGCATTGGGAATCTCGCACGATGGCGAGCGCGCCCGCCGACAGGTTAGTGCATCAGTCTCCCTTTCAAATGAATTAGGCTCAAATTGAATAACTGCCGTTTACTAACTTGGCAGAAGCCCCGTGACAAACCGATACTACGCCTTTCGGTGAGGCCGGGTCAACTAGCGATTTTGGATTTTTGATTTTGGATTCCTGATCCTCACTCAAGCATCCAGTATCCAGGGTAGTCTGACATCTAAAGGTCGTGAGTTCCCCCAATCCAAAATCCAAAAATCAGGAGCGTTTCTCTTTCGCGCGCTCTTTAACCAGGTGGTGGAGTTTTTTCGTTTTCTGTTTCTCGAGGCGACGCGCCAATTCGTCATGCTTTATGCGAAAGTGTTTAAGTTCGCTCTGGAGCTTGAGGTAACTCGCGAGTCTTTCTGAATCGAGCCGGCCCTCCGTCTGCTCAGTTCTGACCGCGCATCGCGGTTCACTCTCGTGCTGACAATCACCAAAGAAGCAGTGGCGGGCGAGTTCTTCAATGTCGGCAAAGGTTGCCTGCACACCTTCGCCACCCTCCCACAACTGCAGCTCGCGCATTCCCGGGGTGTCGAGCAACAGGCCTCCCTGCGGAAGCAGGATCAGTTCGCGATGTCGCGTCGCATGCTGGCCGCGGTCATCCTGCTCCCGCACCTTCTTGACTCGCTGTCTCTGAAAACCGACAAAGAAGTTGATGAGGGTCGATTTTCCAACACCGGAGGAGCCGAGGAGCGCAATCGTCTGGCCATATCTGAGATACGCTGCAAGTGAGTCGAGCCCCTCTTCGGAGACGACGCTGACGACGTGTATCGGAACTTCGCGTGCAATCCCGCGCACCTCGGCAACCATTCCTTCGATATTCTCGCAGACGTCGGCTTTGCTCAGGACAACGACCGGTTGGGCGCCACTCGCCCAGGTCATCGTCAGGTACCGCTCCAGCCGCCGGAGGTTG
>JANNRD010000619.1:0-4213 GCA_031401095.1 Acidobacteriota bacterium | reverse complement strand
CCTCTCCCATGCCTCCCGATTGCTGGTCCCATAGGATCATCATCCCGTATTCGCTACGAAGGTTCGACAACGTTTGCGGACAGCACTGACCGTGCGCGAAAGATTCGCGCACGCCCGTCCAGGGGGTCGGCTTCTTCGGCGGCATGAAGCGGTTCTTGCCCGCAGTCGAGGCTCCGTATGGAATGCCCTTGAACTCCCTGATGCCGGAATTGATCATGCCCTGTACTTTCCCTGAATTCGTCGCGACCGTAACGAAGAGCTTGCTCTCGCCGCTGCTGGAACCGGCCGCGGGTCGAGCAGGCATCGCAGGCGCTTGCGCTCCTGTCTGGCCGACAGCCATCTTCGGGAGCGCCGAAGCAGCACCTGCTGAGGCCGCGGCTAACGACAGTCCCTTCATGAAACCACGGCGTCCGGGCTGGCTGATAACTCCATCTCTACTTGAGTGCCTTCTCTTCCTGGTCATGTGAGTGTCTCCATTTGGTTGCGGGCAATGGGCCGGGGTGCGGATGCAGCTACGAGATACCTGTTCCCCAAGGACGCTCCAGGTTTGCGCCAGAGGCTGGATAGAGATCGAGACCTTCAATCGACGGTCTCAACCCTTTCACCGAATTCGCCTGGATCGCAGCAAACCCGCTGTGAGCGGTGTTGATTGTGCCGGGATTATCGTCAATCAGGAGCCAAGAGCGCAAGACGAGAATGGGCTAGCCAGACCGGCCGAGCAGGCGTCTGCCGCCATCCCTGGTCGCTCCCGGCCTCACGCGGGCACGTGCGGACTTGATCCGTTCGGGCGCGCTGGCCGAGTAGCGCGACTTGGCAGGTCGCGCTACCCAAAACCTACCGACTCCACTTCAATTGAGCATCGATCTCGTCTTGCCCCCTGCGCCTTAAAGGAGTTTCGGATATGCGCCCAAGAATAGTCGGAACGAGGCCTCCGGTATGCGTCTCTCGGGTACACGAATCTCCTCAGGGAGAGCGGCATTCAGATCAGCACGAGCGGCAGGACCAATCGACTTTTTCCGCCAGGCGATTCCTGATGGCCGTGTCACGCCCACCCGCCTCTTGACCGCCGGCTTTTGCGAAAGAATGATCGTCCAACGCGTCCGCACGTTTATCTCCTGAGCTATGACTTGCTAGACTGCTCGCTATAAACTGCGGAGATGCGGCGTGGTCGGTGAAATACGATTTTAGGCGCGAACCTTCAAGGCTTTGTGAATGCGGCGACCTCCCATTCGAGACAGATGCCAAATGAGCGATGAGATTGAAAGAGCAGATCCGTTGACACGGGCCTTTTCAGAATCGCGCAACATTGACGAGCGCAAGATCTGGCTTGGCCTTCATCTCTCATCGAAGCCGGTAAACGCCCTGGCCGACGCTCTTCCGGTGCTTAGCAAGTTCCCGCAGGATCCCGAGATTCTCATTCTGGTGATAGTCGCGGCCCTGCTCGACGAAAAGCCGCAGCAGGCCCACCGTTATCTCGATCACTTTATCAAGCGATACGTGCCGATACGTGCCGAGGAGCAGTTGCTTCGCGTCATCGCCTTCGGTCAGCAGGAACTCTGGCAGCTCTCAGCACAACAGATTCGCAAACGCGGCCAGTTCGAGATCCGTTACTCCGTCCGCGAGTTGCCGATCAGCCCACATCTCTATCCCTGGTTTCACGCATGGCTCGATCGAATTGAGCGCGAGGATCGAAGGCTCGCAAACGCCAAACGGCGGGAAGAAGACGAGGCTGCGCGAAAACGAAGTGCCTCGACTCGTCCCGCTCAAATAAAGACTGAACCGCGCCTGCCGGTCCAGGAACAGTCGGCAAGCGGAGCACCGGAGTTTCCACCACTCCAGCGCGCCGAGATCAAGATCCAGGTCTCGCTCGCCCTCGACCAGTCGCTCAACGCACCGGTAGGAGCTGCTCTCGCCGCAGGGAGAGCGGGTTGGGACGAGATGCGACTGTCGCACGCAGATTTCGGGCTCCGTCACGAGTATACGCAACTTGGTTTGCTACAGGGATTCGACGAACTACTGTGCCTGTCAACGCTCGCGGGCGTCGAGACCTTCTGGTATCAGGTCGAAGCCGTGCGCAAGGTGCTCAAGCAGTTTCGTGGACGGGTCCTGCTCGCCGATGAGGTTGGTCTGGGAAAGACGATCGAGGCCGGAATGGCGCTCAAAGAGTACCTCCTCCGCGGCATGGCCGAACGCGTTCTGATCCTCACCCCCGCGACCCTCGTCGGGCAATGGCAGGAGGAGATGGCAAGCAAGTTTGGCATCGAGTTCGCCACCACCTATGACCAGGCAGTACGAACCGATCCGGAGCAGTTCTGGGCTGCGCCACGGGTCATCGCGTCGATTGCCACTGCGCGCAGGCCGGAGCATCGAGATCTGCTGAGCGGGCTACACTACGATCTTGTCATTGTCGATGAAGCGCATCACCTGAAGAACCGGCAATCGGCCAACTGGAAGCTCGTCAATGCGCTGCAGAAGAGATTTCTGCTGCTCCTCACCGCGACGCCGGTACAGAATTCTCTGGTCGAGCTCTACAACCTTCTGACTCTTCTCAAACCAGGACTCTTCAAAACCGAAAAGGATTTTCGCGCGAGATATGTGACGAGTGGAAGGCCGCGTGTTCCGGCCAATCGCGAGCAGATGCGCGACCTTGTGCGTGAAGTCATGATCCGCAACACCCGTTCACTCATCGAAGTGAAGCTTCCGCCGCGACACGCTGTGACGATGAAGCTGGAACCTTTGCCGGACGAGGGCCAATGCTACGCGGAGCTCTCGCGGCTTGTTGCTGAAGCCTATGGCGAAGCGACTACCCAGCGTCGGCTTGCCTTGCGTCACCTTATTTCCGCAGCCGGCTCGACCGCGACGACGGCCGCCGCTGCGATCCGGCGCTTCCTCCAGGGGAAGGGCGATCTTCCCGAGTGGCACGCGCTCGAGGAGCGTTACCGCCACCTTGAGATGAGCAGCAAGGAGAAGGCACTTGGCGAACTCCTTGAGCGAAATCCCTTCGAGAAGAAGATGATCTTCGTGCATCATCGCGAGACGCTTCGGCGGATATCGATGTTGCTTGACAAACAGGGCTTGCGGCACGTCATCTTCGAGGGCGGAATGACGGGACCCGAGAAAGACACCGCTGTCAACCAGTTTCGCGACGAATCGCCGATTATGATCTGCACTGAATCGGGCGGTGAGGGCCGAAACCTGCAGTTCTGCAATACACTCATCAACTTCGATCTTCCCTGGAACCCGATGGCCATCGAGCAGCGCATCGGCAGACTGCACCGAATTGGCCAGATGCGCGAGGTCTTCGTCTTCAATCTGGTCACGCGCCAGACGCTTGAAGAACAGGTCCTGCGCATCCTCGACGAGAAGATCAATATGTTCGAGCTGGTCGTCGGCGAGATTGACGCGATCCTTGGCGAGATGAACGACGAACGCGATTTTGCCGATTTGGTCTTCAAGGCTTGGGTCGAGACCACGGAGAGTGACCGCGCTCGAGCGTTCGCTGCCCTGGGTGAGCAGATCGACGAAGCCAAAGCTCAGTATGACAACGCGAAGACGCTTGATGAGGAACTGTTTGGCGAGGATTTCACCGCCGTCTGAGAACCCGTCGGAGAACCCATCTGAGAAGCTTTGATGAACGACTCCGCAACCCGTTTTCGTGATTTCGCTGCGACTGCTCTCGAGACGCGCGGTGCCCTGGTCGAGCGCATCGAGCCGCAGGGGTTAGAGGCCCTGCTGCCTGAACGACTGCAAGAGAGCCTCGCATCGGGCGAGTTGCTGCGACTTAGCTTCGGCACGGACTCGCCCGCAGGGGCGGTGCGCGCAAGCCTCGAATCGGACTGGCTCGAGCGCTTCGGCAGTCTCCTCGCTGAACGCGGCAGGACACTGCGGCTCGCGCTATCCGCACCACCTGGAGCGCCTTCCGATCCTCAACGTCTTCTCTCCCGTTCGATCACGTTGGCCAATGCAGTCTACCGATCAACAGGTGTCACACATGCGTGGACACGCTACTTGATTCTCGTGTTTCGGTATTCCGCAGTGTCTGACGAGAAGCGGGAAGGGGTCATCAAACTCGGAGTCAATCTCCGCAATTGGAGCTCGATTGACGGGTTTGTAGATGAGCTGCTCGGATACGCCCTCGATCCGGACTCGCTCGCGACGTTGGTTCCCGCGCCCAGGGACCTGCCTCCTGACCCGTCACCTGCGCGTCTCGATG
>JANNRD010000618.1:0-3307 GCA_031401095.1 Acidobacteriota bacterium | reverse complement strand
CTCGGCGCGCTGGTCGTCGCGCTGCGGTTTGCACGCTATTCGCTGAGGGTGCAAGCACTCCGCCATCATCGCTATCAGCCAAAGGCCGTTGTCATCATTCCATGCAGGGGCCTCGAACCCGGGCTGGAAGAGAATATCGAGGCCTTCTGCTCTCAGGAATATCGCGAATACGAATTGATTCTGGTGACAGAGAGCGAGCAAGACCCTGCCTATCGGCTGCTCTCAAAAGTTGTCAAGCAAAGTCGGCGGTCTGCGTGGCTGGTCGTTGCAGGTGAAGCAAAGGAACGGGGTCAGAAGGTCCATAACCTGATTGCCGCGCTCGAGACGCTCAACGCCGTTGACAGGCGCGCGGAAATTCTCGTTTTCGCAGACTCCGACGCGCGTCCCTCGCGCACATGGCTGGCGGAGCTGGTCGCCCCGTTGGATGAAAAACAGGTCGGAGCAACGACCGGATTCCGGTGGTACGTACCAGGACTTGACCGGGAGAATGAGGCGGTCAAAACCGGCCTCGTCCAGCGATTCTCCTCGCTCCTGCTGGCCGTCTGGAACTCCAGCGCATTGGCCTTCCTTGGCGAGCGATCGAGCTTTGCCTGGGGCGGGGCAACCGCAATTCGCCGTGAGAACTTCGAAAATCTTGGCGTCCGAGAACGGTGGGAGGGCGCTCTCAGTGATGACTATGTCCTCACATCGGTACTCAACGAGGCAGGCCAGCGGATCAAGTTTGTGCCTGCCGCTTTGATGCCGACCCACGCGGAATGTGGCTTTCGCGATCTTCTCGAGTTCACGACGCGGCAGATGAGGATCACCCGCGTCTACGCACCGCGAGTCTGGCGGTTGGCGCTCGCCTCGCAGGTGCTTTTTAACGTTACTCTGTGGGGTGGAATCGGCTGGTTCGCGCTGACGAGTCTCGAGGGGAAACAAACGGCAACGCTTGGAGCGCTGCTCGCGACGACTCTCTTTCTCGGAGCCGCGAGCAGCTGGGTGCGTCTTGTCGTCGCGGCGCGTGTCCTGAGGACTGACCGAAAGAGGATACTCAGTCAGCGTTGGGTCCATCCCATGCTCGCACCCGCGGCATCCTTACTCTATCTGGGCAATCTGCTGGCCTCGATCTGGTCCCGGCGAATCGTCTGGCGCGGGATCGGCTATGAGCTTCTCTCACCGTCCAGGACGATCATCTGGCAGAGACCAGAGCCAGCCGAGACCCCGGAAGCGACGCCACCAAAATCACGCCGCCCCGCCTCAGCGCGTTCGACTTTGCCCTAGATTTATCCAGCCCGGGTCCCGTAGTTGATCGCCATGATACCGCCACCGAACTCGCGATACCCGGCCCCCGTAAAGCCAAGCCTGCTCATCATTTCCTGAACGCGGCGCTGACCCGGGTAGAGCTTCAGGCTCTCTGGAATGTACCGGTAGATATCGGCGTCCCCATGCAGGGCGATTCCAGTCGCTGAGCCGACGGCGATGAGGTACTTGAGGTACGCCCAGCGATAGACCGGATTGCCTGGATGGGCAAAATCCAACGAGCAAAAACGTCCGCCCGGTTTGAGGATGCGTCTGATCTCGATCAGCGCCAGTTCAACGTCGGGCACATTGCGGAGGGCGTAGCCGCAGGTCACGTGATCGAACGAGGCATCCTCAAACGGCATACGCATGATGTCCCCGCATTGAAAGGAGGCGTTGCCAACCTTTCTCTCAGTGCGTTTTGCGTTCGCAATATCGATCATCTCCTGCGTGATATCGAGGCCGACTGCCCGCCCCTTTGGTAACCTCTCCGCCAGAGCAAAAGTGATGTCCCCCGTTCCACAGGCAAGGTCGAGGATATTCTCGGTGCCCTGTAGAGCGAGCATGTCGACGAGCTGCCGCTTCCAGCCTCGGTCCATTCCGAAGGAAAGGAAGGCAGTGATGAAATCGTATCGCGGGGCAATGATTGCGAACATCTGCGTGACATACCCCTGCTTCTTTTCCTTTGAGGAAATGTGTTCCTTTAGATTGAGTTTTGGCATTTAGGAATCACTCCTGTCTCGACTTTCGTGTATTTTTCTCGAGTCCTGGTCGCTCTGTTGTGGCTACCCATGGCAGGACGCGCGATTGTACAGGAGCGCGCAGCCTTTTGCGAATGACACAGGGGAGGGGAAACCAGAGAGGCGCAGAGAAACAGAGAAGGGCACAGAGAAGAAGTTGAAAGGTAGACCGATCTCTACAAGCCCTTCAGGTTTTTGTCTGTGCCTTCTCTTTGTCTCGCGGCCTCTGAGGTTGTTCCCCTGCGGTTGCAGCGCCAACTTGACACCAACCCTCGGCGTGGCGGACAATTTGTTGCATTATTCCTGATTGTGAACGTTCATCATGTGTTCGCAATGTTTTTCACGAAATGAACTGCCCGCGACCGAAAGACCACCAGGGTTAGAGATATGATTTTCAAGCATCACCTCCTTCTCCGGTCAAGGCGGAGTCGGAGTCCATTCGAAAGGCAGGATCCTATGAGGAGACTCGTCCAGGTCTTGGTCATTGCCAATGCGCTTGGCGCGGTTGCCTTCGGTCCGGTGTTTGGTCTCGGAGTTACGACGCGCGTTGTCGATGCGGCGCCCGCTCTGGCGTTTGTCTCCGGGACGGTCAAGGACGACGGTGGACAACCGCTGACTGGCGCTGTCGTTGCGCTTCTTGAAGCGGCCTTCAATGGTCGCGAAATCAAAAGCGTAAGGACAGACTCCGAGGGTCGGTTTGCAGCTGCCGTCAACCCTGGTTCCTACCGGCTCCGAGCAGCCGCAGATGGATTCAAGCCGGTCCTCGCGAGGGTTCTCCTTGATCGAGCAGCCAAGCTCAATTATGACTTTGCGCTCAAACGCGACGACACCCTGGTCGACAAGCGCGGCGACCGTGACGATTACCGCTGGATCGGGCGGAGCGTGCCGCGCCACGTGCTCCATCTCGACGAGGTCGATGTGGCCGAGCCGCAACAGGCAAGCCTTGTTGATGATCGCAAGGCCGACGTCCGTCCCTCGATTCACGGGATGCTGCAGCTTCTGGCCGTCAACCCGCTTGCTGGGCCATTCGGCCGCGAAGGCGGCGGATTCTATGGGACAAATTTCGCGGTCGCCGCGTCGTTTGGCGGGAACTTCGAGATGGCGGTTATCGGGCAACGCGGAGCCGGAGCGCTCGCTCCCCAAAGGGTCGAGGCGATTGCGACCATACGTCCCTGGGCAAGTCATCAGTTTACCGCGAGCGTTGCCTACGGTCAGATGGCATTGAGAACGGACGGACCGGGCGGCTCGCCTGAGGTCGAGCCCGGGCAGGTATTCCCCGCACCGCG
>JANNRD010000617.1:0-2102 GCA_031401095.1 Acidobacteriota bacterium | reverse complement strand
CTTGACCGCGCCGGCCTTCCAGAGCTCGGTCAAGATCCAGGGCGCCGATGTCCAGCAGATCGTCGGCGCGGTCGCCCTCGGCACGCTGGAGAAGGGCCGGGACTGGGAGCTCACGACCCAGGACTGCAAGGGGCTTGGTCTCGATACTTCGGATCTGAAATAGACTTCCCCAGCAGTGGCAATCGACCCGGGAGTCGCCCAGCGGCCCCGGGTTTTTCAATTACGGCTGCTCCGCGCATCTTCCCTCAGGGCCGCCCCAGCCGCCCCCTCGCTATTCTCCCGTCAAAGAAAGGACTATTCGCGGAGGGCATTATTCAAACCGAGGCGCGCCTGCGCGTAATCTGGTTTGAGACGAAGAGCCTCCCGGTAATGTCGAACAGACTCTTCCTTGTTGCCGCCCCTGTTCAGCGCTAGGGCGAGGTTGAAATGCAACACCGGATTGTTCGGACTCAGGTTGAGCGCTTTCCGGTACTGGTCTACTGCCTCAGGAAGCCTCCCCAAGTCGTCCAAGGCATTGCCGAGATTGTTGTACGTCTCAACAAGATCCGGATTGACCCGGATTGCCGCTTCATATTCGACAATCGCTTCCTCGCGCCTGCCTTTCTCATACAGTGCCGTCCCCGCATTGAGGTGCGCTTCAGCGAAATCCGGCTTGCGTTGCAATGCTTGCTGAAACCAATCGTATGCTTCATCCGTTCTCTTCTGGTCGAGATACAGCCTCCCGAGGTTGTTGTACGCTTCGGCCAGGTCCGGTCTCAACCGTAGGGCTTGCCGATACTCCTTTTCAGCGTCGAAAAACCTTCCCATCGCAGATAAGGTATTGCCCAAATTGAGGCGTGCTACGGCATAGCCGGGGCTGATCTTGAGCACCTCTTCGAACTGTGCAACGGCCTCCGGCCATCTTCCTTGCCCATGGTAGGCAATGCCGAGATTGTTGCGCGCCAGCCAATTCCCTGAGGTCGTATTGATGGCATGGGTAAGTAATGATTCGTTGTTTCGCCAACAGGAAATCTGGTCTCGAGCCAGGACGGCAAGAATGATAATGGCGACACCGGGCACGATTGCGAGCCACTTTCGGAAGTGCCATTGGGCTGCCAGCTCCGGCGCGCCCCAGGACACAATGATGGCGAGGCCGATCAGGGGCACATAGGTGTAGCGATCGGCCAGAACCTATGCCCCGACCTGGACGATACCGATGACCGGGAGGAGAGTAAGTAGGAACCAGAACCAGCCAACCCCGAGGTACCGATGTCTTGGCGACAGACGAACAACCATGAAGGTAATCGTTGTGAGAAACAAGACGGCGCCGAGTACAGGCAAAGCCGTCAGGGTGTCGCCACGATACGGATAATAGACCGCCAGTTGTCTGGGCCAAAGTGTTTTGAAAACGTAGGTCGTGTAGGCAACGGCGGCATTGGCTACGCGAGTTATGACAGGATAACTCTCGAGCGATTTTATCGCGCCGGAGTGGCTTTGAGCGACCAGGGTTACGATCCCCGACGCGAGCGATAACCCGAGGAGCGGGAGTTTCTCCTTGAGCAGATGTCGGATCTCGATACCTGCCGGGGATAGCCCGGGTTGTCCCGCGACACCCGCTGACTTCAGTCGGCAGAGCGGCCAGAAATCAAGCAGGAGAAGCACCAGCGGCAAGGTTATCAGCATCGGCTTTGCCATAAGTCCGAGCGCCAGAGAGACGAAGACCAGACAATACCGCCCTCGTTTCCGGTCCTCCAGGTACCAGAGATAGGCGGCCAAGGTCAGCATCCAGAAGAAGGTCGAGAGTACATCCTTGCGCTCAGCCACCCAGGCCACTGATTCCACGCGCAACGGATGGAACGAGAAGATGGCGGCAGCGACGGCGCTGGGCCACAGGGGCAGGCGCATGCGGCGCAGGACGACGAAGACGAGCGCTGCGTTCATCGAATGCAGCAGCGCGTTCAGCAGATGGTGCGCGGCGGGGTCCATGCCGAAGAGGCTGACGATGGCCATGTGGGACAGGTAGACCAAGGGCTGCCAGTAAACGTAATTCGTAGTGAGCGCCCATTGGATGCTCGCGGCGGTGAGTCCGGCGCGGACGTGCGCGTTTTCGGTGAGGGTGATGT
>JANNRD010000616.1:0-3159 GCA_031401095.1 Acidobacteriota bacterium | reverse complement strand
CCGATCGCGTCCTTCGCGGCTTCGCGGCTTCGCGTGAGCCTCTTCCCTCGGAAAACGTACATTCCGACGAGACTGAGACATTAGCCAGAACACCGCACCACTCTCTTGCGCAGTTTGGCGGATCAATACTTGGGCATGCTTCGATCGACCTCATCGGCCCAGGCTGTAATACCCCCTTTGAGGTTCTTTATTCGCTTGAAGCCCGCCTGCTTGAGAATTTCGTATGCCTTTGCGCTGCGTCCTCCAAGTTTGCAATGCAGGACGATGTCTTCATCCGGGCTCAACTCACCGATCCGCGTCGCCACCTGTCCCAGCGGGATCAACTTTGAGCCATATTGCTCGAGATTCGTAATCTGCCATTCATGCGGTTCACGGACATCGATGATGGTCACTCGTTCTCCACTATCGATCCGATCCTTGAGCTGCTTGACGGTAATCTCCCATTCGTCCGCCGGCGCGTCCGCTGCGGCACCCTCCTCGGGAACGATTCCGCAAAACTGATCGTAGTCAATCAACTCCTTGATCGTCGGATTATCTCCACAGAGCGGGCATTCAGGATTTCTCCGAAGCTTTAGCTCACGAAAGCTCATTTTCAACGCATCGAAGAGAAGCAGGCGTCCAATCAATGACGTACCCTGGCCAATGATCAGCTTGATCGCCTCCGTCGCCTGGATAACGCCGATTATCCCGGGAAGAATCCCGAGGACCCCACCCTCGGCGCAAGATGGGACCAGGCCCGGTGGCGGCGGTTCCGGGTAAAGGCATCGATAGCACGGCCCGCCAGCCTTTGGAAAGAAGACCGATGCCTGCCCATCGAAGCGGAAGATGGATCCATAGACATTCGGTTTGCCCAGCAGGACGCTTGCGTCGTTGGCCAGATAGCGGGTCTGAAAATTGTCAGTCCCATCAATGATGATGTCGTAGTCCTTGAGAATGTCGAGAGCATTATCCGCTCGAAGGGCGGTCTCGTGGGTTTCGATCTGGACGTGCGGGTTGATGTCTGAGAGCCGGTCCTTTGCTGACTGAAGTTTTGGACGGCCGACGTCCTTCGTTCCGTGGAGAATCTGTCTTTGCAGATTGCTGAAGTCGACGACGTCGAAATCAACCAGGCCGAGGCGGCCAACTCCAGCCGCAGCGAGGTAGAGACCCAGCGGCGAACCAAGGCCCCCAGCACCGATCAGGAGGACGCTTGCTGCTTTGAGTTTGCGCTGCCCTTCAATTCCGACCTCGGGCATGATCAAGTGGCGGCTGTACCTTGCCACTTCGTCTCGAGTGAGCTCCGGTAGGGCCGTCTCTTTTGCCTCTTCGATAACCGCGGCCCCCCCGGCAATCGACGGAATGATGCTGATCTCGTCGTTCTCGGCGATCGGCGTATCGTCCTGCTGTTGATAGCGAATGTCCTCGTCATTGACGTAGATATTGACGAAGCTGCGGAGCTTTCCCAGAGCGTCGAAGAGGTGATTCCTGAGTTCAGGATGCTGCTCGATCAGACTCTGAAGCGCCTCATTGATTCGCGAGCCCGCGACAAAAACCGCCTCCTCATTGCTCGCGTACTGCCGGAGAGCTGTGGGAATCGTGATCCTGGCCATAAAGTCTACTTCCTCCTCGTTGCTAGCTGATCTCTTCCTCGTCGAACTGCGATCGATCTTCCCGAACCTTCCAGATGCGCAGTTCTCCCGCCCGTCCGTTGCGAACTGAAACAATGATATAGGACCACTCGATGAACGGCGCATGCTCGAGATCGAATCCCGACGGTATTGCGGGGTGGTCGGGATGTGAATGGTAATAGCCCCAAACACCAAGACCGCGCTGACCCGCCTCGCGTTCCGCCCGAGCATAAGCCAATGGATCGAGTTGCACGCGATTGTGGCGCGAATCCTCCCGCACGTTGTCGAGCGCGAGCGCCTCGCGGATGACGCGTGCACCATCCTCCTCGATTCCAAGCAGAAGACCGCCGCACTCCTCAGGGTACGTCGCCTCGCCGTGTCGCTTGATGGCCTCGATGCTCTGTTGACTCAGCTTAACTCCCATCGTGCGCCCAGAATCGCTCGCTCAAATACTTCCCGCCACCATCGCAAAGAATCGTCACCACGACGCCCTCCTCAATTCGACGAGCCACTTGGAGGGCGGCAAGGACATTGGCCGCGGAGGAGACTCCGACGAACCAGCCCTCGCGTCTAGCCAGGAGCCGAGCCATCTCGTATGCGGATTCAGTCGACACCTCGATTCTCTCATCGGCCAGCGTCGGGTCATAGATGCCAGGCACGAGAGCGGTCGCCATATGCTTCATCCCTTCGAGGCCGTGCAATGGGGAATCGGGTTCAACTGAAATAAGCTCCACATTGGGCCTCCATTCTCTAAGACGCCGTGCAACTCCGACGAATGTTCCGCTCGTTCCAAGGCCAGCTACGAAATGGGTCACGCGCTCCTCAGTCTGCGCGAGTATTTCAACCCCAGTCGTCTCATAATGTGCTCGCCAGTTCGCGGGGTTGTTGTACTGATCAGGGTAGAAGTATTTTTCGGGCTGCTCTTCGACCAGGCGACGTGCCTCGATGATTGCGCCGTCCGTCCCGTTGAGCGGATTGGTCAGCACAATCTCAGCACCGTAGGCGCGAAGGATGGCTTTCCGTTCCTCGCTGGCATTGCGCGGCAGACAGAGCTTGACGCGATAGCCGCGCACGGCGCCAATCATCGCGTAGGCGATACCGGTATTGCCGCTGGTGGCATCAATTATGGTCTTCTCAGGAGTGAGTGCGCCGCTTGCCTCGCCCTCGAGAATCATTTTGAGCGCGGCCCGGTCCTTTACCGATCCTCCCGGATTCGCCCATTCTGCTTTCCCGAAAATCTCAACGCGTGGGTTGCCGTTTAGATGCTGCAGCTTCAGAAGAGGGGTGTGGCCGATGAGGTCGAGCAATGAAGCGGGCGCACTGTTAGCAACAACAACAGCGCGTGGATTTGACATGAACGTTGACCATCATCAGTTTGTGCATGCGGTTTCTTCGTGGCCTGGCTAACCAGGGGTCTAATGATAGTCCATGGCAGGGATGGGAGCAAGATATCGCAGTAAACGGTCGTGCCTCAGTTTCGACTGGATGTCTACCCAGTTAATGAACCACAGAGACTCAGAGACACAGAGACAGCACCGAGAAGAACAATAGA
>JANNRD010000615.1:0-8545 GCA_031401095.1 Acidobacteriota bacterium | reverse complement strand
CCCCTTCGCGTTCGTTCGCGCCGTTCGCGTGAGTCTTCTCTTCACACCTTTAGGTCCTTTGCCGTGACTCTCTCTTTCTGTCCTACTTCCATTTGTCAGCAATCGCTTTGACAGCGAGGGCTCCCTGCCCGACTGCTGTCGCGACACTCCTCAAGACCGGTCCGCAGACATCGCCAGCGGCATAGACCGACTCGATGCTGGTCTCTTGGCGCCTGTCGACGACGATGTGGCCGGCTTCATCGAGCACTAACTGGCTACTGAACAGTTCAGTATTTGGGCTCATACCCAGACGAACAAAGACACCCTGGGTAGGGATCGATTGGCGTTCTCCTGTGAGGCGATTCTCGACGACCACGCTCGTCGGAGCTGCCCCGCCTTCGATTGCCTTGACCTCGAGATTTGTCATGATGGAGATGTGCGGGTGTGCAAGCACTTCCTTGATCCACTGCTCGCGCGCGCGAAAGACCTCTGATCGATGGATGAGTGTCACACTTGGGCACACCCGGGCAAGAATGAGGGCGTTCTCGAAAGCAGAGTCCCCACCACCGACGACCACTACATGACGTCCAGCAAAGAGCGGGTGATCGCGCGTTGCGGTGAAGCTCACGCCACTTCCGTCGAAGAGGTCCTCACCGGGTATTCCGAGCCGCCTCTTTCGGGCGCCGGTGGCGATGATGAGCGCCCGCGAAGTCAGCCAATCACCGGTCACACGAACCCGCATCGCTTTGAGATCGACCTCGTCTATTGACTGGTTGAGACGGTACTGGAGGTGCAGCTGCTTGACATGATCCTCGAACTTTTGCGCAACGTCTTCGCCGGTACCGGCAAGCAGGCCCGGATAGTCTGTCATGCGGTGGTACATGAGGTGGAGCTGACCCCCGAGTTTGGCGCTTCGTTCGAGGATCAGCCCGCGGAGGCCGACTGAATGGCACCATATCAGGGCGCTCATCCCCGCTGGGCCACCGCCAAGGATGACGATGTCGGGGTCTGAGTCGCGCATCGTCGTCACAGTTGCTCCAGGACGTGCTTCCACAATGGTGGAAGGGGAGCTTCAATGACAATCTCGAGGCCCCCATTCGGGTGAAGAAAGCGCATCTCATGCGCATGCAGCAGGTGGTAGCCGAGTCCGCACTGGTCGGCGATGTGATCGCGAGCCGGGGCATAGATTGCGTCCCCAACGATCGGGTGTCCAAGAAGCGCGCTATGAATGCGAAGTTGATGCGTTCGACCCGTTTGAGGCGTGAATGCCACGAGTGTGTGCGACTGGAAGCGGCGCAACACGGTGTACGACGTCACTGCCGGTCTGCCGCTTGTCAGGACACGCCAATGCGGCCAGACGTTGGGGTCTGAGCCAATCGGCGCATCGACCTGCCCGCTCTCCAGCTCTACGCGGCCACTGAGTAGCGCAGTGTAGCTCTTGCTGACCCTGCGCTCGCGAAAAGCCTTTGCCACGATTCGGTGGGCGCGCAATGTCTTTGCAACAAGGATGATCCCGGAAGTGTCGCGGTCAAGGCGATGAATGAGCCCGGCGCGGATGGGCCGCCCGGTGGTGGCGAGGAAATGATAGGCGAGACCGTTGGTCAGAGTGCCAGATTTCTCCGTGCGTGAGGGGTGCGTCAGTAGCCCGGCTGGCTTGTTGACCGCGATCAGGTCTTCGTCTTCAAAGAGGACTTCAAGCGGAATCGCTTCTGGAGTCGCCGATGTTGCCTCACTTGAAACGGCCAGTATCTGTACCGTATCTCCGCGCTCGAGCCGCGCGCCCTTGAGCGAGCGACGACCATTGACCACGACATCGCCATCCGCGATCATTCGGCGCAGCCGCGTGACGCTGATCTCGACCATCTCGTGCGCGAGAAACTCATCAAGACGGTATCTCTCTGAACCTGCTTCAAACTGACGCATGAGGTTGCCTGGAAGACGAGTCTCGCCAGATGAGAACTGCGAGCAGCACAATTGCGGCGAAGAGACTGAACGAGAGCAGGCCGACGGAGCACCGATGCAACAGGTCAAATGTGACGCGTGTTGTGTCCTCCGAAGGCAGATCCGATAAGTGTTCTCCAAACTGATCGCGCAGAGCGTGAAGGCGAGCCGAGACGACGAAATGGGAGATCGTCATGGCCAGAGTCAAAAGGACGACGACGACCAGCTCAAAGACTGGCCTCCGGGTCTCGCGGCTACGAACAAAAAGAGAAACCCCGATGAGAGCCAACCCGACGAGAATGCCAATGATCTCGACTCCACTGAGAACGCGCGAGACAATGTTACCGGCGAGTTGTGGACTCGGCAGGACGGCAAAGGCGCCGGGAGCGACAACGAAGCTGAACAGGGCTGCGACCCCGACCCAGAGGCCGAGAAGCGCAATCCTGATTCGAGATGCTCGCGAGGTCATGGAAAGTTGGAGTCAGTAGCGGGGGACCGACGGATCGATACGGAGCGACCACTCGTCGATCCCGCCGATCATGTTCTTGACATTTGTGAACCCCAGTTTTACGAGAAAGCCGCAGGCGCGCTCCGAGCGCATTCCATGATGACAATGCAGGATGATCTCTTCGTCGTGATCGGGGAGATCCGTCATCCACTGTCCGATCTGACCGAGGGGCTTAAGTTCGGCGCCCGGCAGCTGACACGTGCGGTACTCTCCGGGTTCGCGGACATCGATCAGACGAAACGTCTCGCCCGAGTCGATCTTCGCCTTGAGCTCCTCAACCGTGATTGTGCCAAACGCTGTCATTCCCTGGTACCTCTCTCCAGTTCTCTTAGCCGATCGATCAAAGATGTCAGCTTGTCGATGTCCTGACGCGCCTCGGCGAGGTGGTGTCGGCTGGCCTGGTACATCTGCCAGTGCTCGTTCTGGACCATCGGCTTGAGCTTCTCTTCTCCAAGCGCACTGGCCAGGAAGGCAATGAGGAGGCCAGAAATCTGGGTGTGCTCGACGTAGCGCGCGAGGATGTCATACGCCATCTCCGCGGATTCCAGATTCCATTGAGGATCCTTCATGTCGAGTCGCGCGTAGCCTTCTTGAGCGATAGCCAGGTTGAGTGATTGACACTTTTCAGGAGAGCAACTCCGCCTCGCCGACGACCGAGCCGTCCACCTTCAAAGTGAAACGGGTTCCTACGGCAAGATAGTACCGGTGCACGTAGCCGAGAGCCGCGACCCTCGAACTGCCCCCAGCCGGAACTGCGGCACTGCTGGTGATCTCGCCGACCCTCTTTCCGTCCTCCGCAAACAACTCTGCTCCCGCCGGCGGGACTTCGGCGCCTTCAACACGTAACCGCTTGAGCCGCTTAGCCGGCTGACCCCGCCAATGGATGCGGGCGATGATCTCCTGACCGAGATAGCAGCCTTTGGTGTAGCTGACTGCATCCTCGAACCCCGCTTCCAGCAGGATGTTGTTTTCGTTGACATCGCGCGGCTCGCGCGGGATGCCGGCGTCTATTCGAGCGATCTCGAACGCTTCATCGCTGACCGGGACCGCGCCGTATGCCAGTCCAGCTGCAAATACCTGACGCCTCACCGCCGCGACATCCTCGACCGGGACAAAGAGGTCAAAACCGGAAGTCCCAGCTCGTGAGTGTCTAGTCACGAGAACCTTTGTCGAGGCAATTTCAGATTCGGTATGAGAAAACGAATCAGTGCCGGGAGGCTGGCTGACAAGAGTCGAGATGAGTTCCTCCGATTTGGGGCCCTGCAGCGAAACCAACGCCATTTTCTCGCTGATATCAGTGACAAAGAATTCTCCGGCTGCGACAAAGCGGCTGAGACTACGGAAGACCTTTTCTCGATTGCTCCCCTCGATCTCGAGTAGGAGAGAACTCTCGCGACTGTAGATTCGAGAAAGCGCGAGTACCTTGCCCTGCAGATTGAGGAAGGCCGCCGCGGCACCCCTTCCAGGTGCCAGCGACTTGACATCATTCGTCACCAGACCATGAAGAAACTGTGTGGCGTTCTTGCCGCTCAGCTCAAGTTTTCCAGCCCGAGAGAAATCAAGAACAGCGACACCTGTCTGTGTGGCGAGGTACTGCGCTTCGAGACCTGACTCCTCAACTTTCGCGCTCTGGTTCATGACGGGTTAGCCGAGCTTCCCAATCTCCTCGAGCAATTGCTCATTTGTTCTGCTATGTCCGAGCTCCGCTTCGACGTGCTTCCAGCGGACCAGACCACCCTTGTCGATGAGAAAGTAGGCGCGTTGCGTGAAGTTTCGTTCCGGAATGAGGACGCCATAGGCTTGCGCAGCCTGCCGCATAAAGTCGGAAAGAAGATGATGCGACATTTCGTGTTTGGCCCGAAACTCCTTGTGTGTCGGAATCGAGTCAACACTGATCGGGAGGACGGCGGTATCTGCAGCCTCGAAGGCTGAGTAATCAGTAGTGAACGCACAATTTTCATTGGTGCAGATGGCGGTAAAATCGAGGGGGTAGAACGCCAGCAGAACGTTCTTCTTTCCCTGATAGTCGGCCAGTCGTACTTTCTCGCCAGCCGTGCTGTCGAGTTCGAAATCCGGGGCGTGATCGCCCACATTGACATTGCTCATCGATCCTCCTCTGGTTTAGAAAAACAAATACCTTACTAAAGCCGGTTAAACAAAACATTCTATGGAATGAGCGGCGCGATGATGGCACACCGGTCCACGTTCAATGATTTGAGGAAAGCGAGAAGCTCACTCTTCTCCCTCGGTTTGAGAGTCACTTTCTTGAGATTTGCCGTATCGAGATACTTGTTCGGTTTTCCGCCACCCAGCATCTGATCGACTGCAGCCTCGAGAGTCGGGGCGCTGCCATCGTGAAAATAGGGTGCCGATTTCGCGACGTCGCGCAGGGTCGGAGTCTTGAACGCGCCCGTGTCCTTCTCGGCCTTGGTGGCATCGAATCGGCCTTTGTCGAGCTTGTCCTCGGGTGCTTCCATGCCGACGCCGACGTTGTGAAACTGAAGATCGGTGAAGAGGACGCCGGCGTGGCAGGCATCACACTTCGACCGCTTATAAACTTCGTATCCGCGCTTGACCTCATCGCTGACAGCCTTCTCATCGCCACCCTGCCAGCGATCGAAGGCTGAGGCGTCGTTGCCGGCGATGATCGTCCGCTCATACGCGGCAATCGCCTGGAAGACAGTGTCAACGCTCGGGTCTCCATTGAAGACAGCCTTGAACTGTTGATTGTATCCAGGATTGGCCTTGATCTTGGCAATGATCTCCGCCTCGTGATCCTTGGCGCCCATATTGCCCCCCAGCCACGCAGCCTTGCCTTGACCCTCGAGCGAACCACTGCGGCCATCCCAGTAAAACTCCTTGTGGTAGCCGATGTTCCAGAGGGTTGGACTGCTTCTGCGAAGGGTCTTGTTTCCCGGGCCAATAGCCTTTGGCAGACCATCGGTCAGACCCTTATTACAGATGTGGCACGAAGCACAGGCCTTTGAGCCATCGACGCTGAGGCGTTGGTCGAAAAAGAGCTGGCGTCCGAGGGCCACCTTCTCAGGGGTTTGCGGATTGCTCGCGGGTATGACCATTGGCTCGTACTTCGCCAGTTCTGCCGGCAGAGCAAGGATCTCGGCTTGAAACTTCGGCTCCTCTGGCTTCGGGGTGGTGCAAGCGCTCAAGTACGCTGCCGTGAGAAGAAGACAAACGCCGAGCAGGCGAGAGAGCAGGGAAGCCGGACGTGGGGTTTTCATCATGTTGCTCCGTAAAGAACGAGAAGGCCTCTCAGACGGTCTGGAGGTCATGCCTTAGTTGATCACGCACCTCGCCGGTGATCTGTGCGCGGTGGCGGTAGTTCGGATGGTCGACGACGAGCCAGACCTGGTCTGTCGAACCAAGAAAGGATGCCTCTTCGGCAGGAGACAATCGAAAGCGGACGAACTGAACCGCGCTGATGCGCTGGGCATCGCTCTGTCCGGTCTCGAAGATTCCCGGTGACCTCGACCCGTCGATTTCCAGGTAAATAGCCTCGCCATTGTTGATACCGTGAAACTGCAGTATCTGCTCCTTGATCCGCCCGGAGTCCTGCAACTCGATGAGCATCGTCGCAGCCAACTCGTGGACGCCGGGTAGGAGCGCGTTATAGGTGTCAAGTTCGTGCTGAATGGCGCCATCCTCGACGATCCGTTCGGCTCGTATCATCTCCTGTACCTGAGAGAGAACCGTCTCACGGTTTTCGAAGACAAGGGTGATGGTTGGGCCTGCAGAAACTCGTCGACGCTTCTTCAGCTCAATGATGCGGCGACGAAAGGTCGGGCGCTCCCTCTCGTAGCGAAGGATGTCCATTGTCTCTGCGATCTCGACCTTACGCATAGGAGACTGCTCGACTTCTCACTTCGCCTCATCCAGCCCGTAGGCGCGCGCCAGGACTTCAATCGGGTGAACCGTTTTCTGTCCGGTTCCCTGTGTGATCTGCAAACCCGCGAGGGAGCAATCGGTTGCGACCGTCGCACATTCAGACTCGCGGACGCCGCGATGCAGTCCGCGCGCCACCTTCTGAGCAAGATCGAAATACTCCTTCTTCATTGCCCACGTTCCGTCGTGTCCGGAGCAGCCCTTATCGACGAAGACGACCTCAGCGCCGGCCAATCTCAGAAGCTCGAGAGACTTCTGTCCAATCGCCTGGTATTTGAGATGACACGGCTGATGATAGGCGACTCTGCCGACGTCAACCGGAAAGTCCCGATTGAGACCGCCCGCGGCGTTAAGTTTGACGAGATATTCCGAGATGTCGAAAACTCTCTTTGCCACCTCTCTTGCCTGTTCGCCTTCTTCACCCTGGAGATAGTCTGCGTACTCCTTCTTGAGCATCATCCCGCAGGTGGGCTCAGGGACGACGACATCAAATCCGTCCCGGACGTATGGCAAAAGGACGCGAACGTTTTGCCTGAAGTGTTCAAGAGCTGTCTCGAGACGCCCGCTATCGAGGTATGGCATACCGCAGCACTCCTGTCCCTGAGGTGCCACGATCTCGGCATTATTCCGCTCGAGTACACCGACCATGGCCCGGCCGATCTGCGGCTCGTTGTAATTGACAACACAGGTCTGAAAGATTGCCACCCGGGGGCGTGCCCCGGTGGGCACGAAGGTTGACTTGCTGGCGTGCTTGCCGAGCCAGCTGGCGAATGTCTCAGAGGCAAACTTCGGGAGTATCTTGTCACGGTGAACCCCGACGAACCGCTCCATCAACCGGCGATTGAATTTGTTGCGACTCGCCCAATTCATCAGTGGCGCAGCGAGGCGCGAGAGCTTGCCCATCTCATCCGGGCTGCTCAATATTCGTTGACGCATCTCGACACCATTTGTCTTCGCGTCAACGGCGCGTGCGCGCATGACCAGTCTCGGGATGTCGATGAGGAACTTATGCGGTGGAGTGTAAGGGCACTTGATAAAGCAGAGCTTGCAATTATAGCAGAGATCGACAAACTCTCCGACTTGGGTTGCGGTCAGTTTGTTCGGGTCATTCCCAACGTCGTCTGCGTCAAAGTGAACGAAAAGATTCGGGAATCCCGGGCAAAGATTAAAACAAAGACGGCAGGAATTGCAGACATCGTACTGCCGCCGTAGGTCCTTATCGAGAGACTGAACGTCCCAGTAATCGGGCTTGTCCCATTCGACCGGTACTGAGGTAAGGTCTCCCTGTTCGAGCATGGGTGATCACCCGGACAAATCCCCTGAGACGGAAACAGGGTGAGCCTCACCCTGTTCGTTGACGTGCGGTCTAATACAATTGATCGAGGCCCTTCTGGAAGCGGCCTGCATGCGATTTCTCGGCCCTTGCGAGGGTCTCAAACCACTCAGCAACTTCTTCAAAGCCCTCTTCGCGTGCTGTTCGCGCGAACCCCGGATACATTTCCGTGTACTCGTAGGTCTCGCCGACAATCGCGGCTCTGAGGTTCTTGTCAGTGCTCCCAAACGGTTCGCCTGTGGCGGGATCTCCGACTTCCTTCAAGTAGTCCATGTGGCCATGCGCGTGTCCCGTTTCGCCCTCTGCTGTATCGCGGAAGAGTCCGGCAACATCTGGAAACCCTTCGACATCGGCCTGCCGTGCAAAATAGAGATAGCGACGGTTGGCCTGTGACTCTCCAGCAAAAGCGTGTTTTAGATTATCGTGGGTCTTTGACCCAAGTAAGCCTGGCATTGTTACTTCCTCCTTGGATGATCTACAGGGGGCCTCTCCAGGAGGCGCTATGCGTTGAAAGAGCTGCCACAACCACACCCGCCGCTGGCATTGGGGTTGCTGAACGTAAATCCAGCCCCCATGACGCTTGTGACGTAGTCGATCTCCACCTGATCGAGGTATTGCGCGCTGAACATGTCGACGAAGAGTCGCAGGCCGTCCCTTTCAACCACTTCATCCGTGGCGGCGGGGGCCTCCTCGATATTCATCGCATACTGGAAGCCTGAGCAACCGCCCGGAATGACGCGGACTCGGAGCCCCGACTGTTCGGTGATACCTTCTGCGGTCATGAATTTTTTTACTTCCTGTGCGGCGTTGTCTGTAAGTGTCAGATTCATATTTTTGTTCTCCTCAAGAAAAGGGGGTTTGTGTCTCGTGAGCTGTCCGGCTTA
>JANNRD010000614.1:0-8917 GCA_031401095.1 Acidobacteriota bacterium | reverse complement strand
CGTCGCGTTGACCGGCAGCGGAGACGAAGCATCGGCCCTCCAGGCTGTTCAACTTGGTGCGCAGGACTACCTTTTCAAAGCCTCCGTCAATCGCAATCTTCTGACGCGGTCCATCCGATACGCTGTCGAGCGCAAGCGGTCGCAAGACGCGTTGCAGCGTGCTCACGACGAACTTGAGCAGCGCGTACAGGCCCGCACCGCGGAACTCAGTCATCTCTATGAGGCAGAGCGTGACGCGCGACGCCAGGCGGAGCAACACCGGAAGGCGAGTATCGGACTCTCGCACCGCCTGGTTCAGGTGCAGGAGTCGGAGCGACGCGAAATCGCCCGCGAGCTGCACGATGAGGTGGGCCAGGTCTTGACGGGGCTCAAGCTGCTTCTCGAAATGGCAACGCGCAATCCCGGAACGAAGGCTGAGGAAGGGCTCGCGCAGGCGCAGAACCTGCTCAATGAGCTCATGGCGCGCGTCCGCGACTTATCGCTCAACCTGCGTCCAACGATGCTTGACGACCTTGGCCTGGTGCACGCGCTGGTTTGGCTTCTTGATCGCTACAGAGCTCAGACTGGGATCGCGGTCAACCTGACGCAGGCTGGTCTTGAAGGCCGGCGATTCAGCCCGGAGATCGAGACCGCGGCGTATCGAATCGTCCAGGAAGCTCTGACCAATGTCGCGCGGCATTCGGGCGCGACACAAGCCGATGTTCACGTCTGGTCCTCTGAGGATGTGCTTTCCGTCCAGGTTGAGGACCACGGGCGCGGCTTCGATTCGGATGCGGTCTTGCCGCGACTCTCGGCGGGCGGTCTGGCGGGAATGCGAGAGCGAGCCCAACTACTGGGTGGCCGGCTGACGACCGATTCGGTTGCCGGACAGGGAACCAGCGTCTCAGCGAACTTCCCACTCAATTTCGCTGAAGAACCAGCGAGCGGATCATCATGACCACGATTGTTCTGGCGGACGATCATCACGTCGTCCGTCAGGCCCTCAAAGCTCTGCTTGCAAGTGAGCCCGATTTCGAGTTGGTGGGTGAAGCTGGCGATGGACTCGAGGCTCTCCGGGTCGTTGAACGTCTCAAGCCGAGGATTCTGGTGCTCGATCTGATGATGCCGCTGCTCAACGGGCTTGAGGTCACTCGCCAGGTGACGCAGCGCACACGGACTCGCGTCATCATCCTTTCCATGCACGCCAATGATGCCTATATCTCAGAGGCGCTCAAGAACGGTGCTGCGGGTTACGTCCTCAAGGACTCCCAATCCATTGAACTGGTCCACGCGATTCGTGAGGTTGCCGCCGGGCATCGCTATCTCAGTCCGCCCATCTCAGAGCGGGCGGTTGAGCTTTATGGGCGGCGTCTTGGGCAGATGCCGGAAGACCCCTACGACACACTGACGCGACGCGAACGAGAGGTGTTGCAGCTGGCCGCTGAAGGCTACACAAACGCTCAAATATCCGAGAAGCTATTTGTCAGTACTCGTACAACGGAGACACATCGGGCAAATCTCATGCGAAAGCTGGGCCTTCAGAATCAGAGCGAACTGATTCGCTTCGCCGTCCGACGCCGGGTAATCTCGCTCGATGAGTAGCGTGCCGGCGGAGTGCTAACCGGGCTTCTCAGCAGAGACTGCGATGACCTTTGTCGGCCGGAAGATGGCCTTTCCAGAATTCTCCTGGGGGCAGATTGGGAGAGAGACAGTAAAGGTACTGCCGCGGCCAAGCTCGCTCGCGACCGAGACGTTCCCTCCGTGAGCCTCGACGATGTGCTTGACCAGAGAGAGGCCGAGGCCGCTTCCTTTGACATCGTGAACAAGACCAGTACTGACGCGGTGAAACCGTTCGAAGATCTTCTCGCGCTCGCCCGCTGGAATGCCGATCCCGTGATCGCTGACTGAAACTGTCAGCTGATCAAACCGCTGCCCGAGCCGGACTGTGATCTCGCGCGAGGTGCCCGAGTATTTGACCGCGTTGTCCAAGAGGTTGACGACCACCTGTCCGATGGCCTCGGGGTCGATCATCGCCCGTGGGAGTGGCCTCTCCGGGCGTTCGATACGCAACGTGAATGAGTCCTGCTGGAGAAGAACCGAAAAGGATTTGAGTGTCTCGAGGACAACCTCGGTGACATCAGCCTCGGCGCAATGGTAGCTCTTTTGCCCGGATTCAATCCGCGAGAAGTCGAGAATGTTGTTAATCAGTTGCGTCAGTCTCCGACTCTCCGTTTCGATAAACTCGCCGTAGTCGCGCACCCTCGCGGGATCCTTGACGTGGCCCATCCGCTGCAATTCACCAAACACGCGAATCGAGGACAATGGTGTCCGCAACTCATGAGAGACGTTTGAGACGAAGTCTGTCTTCATTTGGGAGAGCTTCATCTCGCGGGAGGCAGCCCGCAACGCGAAGACAATCCCGCCAATAATGATTCCGGTCATGACGAGAGTCAGCGACAGATTGGTGAGCAGATAACGCCGGCCCACGTGCTCTGCCGTTATTCCCTGTGACCGCGCTCCGACGTGCCAACGCGGAAAGACAAGCGCGAATGGGATTTTCATTTCGGCTCGCGTTTCCCTGACTGGTTGTGTCGACGTCACAATCGCGCCTGTGTCATCGTAAACGGCAAGTGCAAGGTCCGAGAACTCCTCGCTGTCGAAGTGCTCACGCACCGCCCGATTGAGCACTTCCGGGAGAAAGATTGAGCGCAGGTAGGTCTGATCGATGACCAGCCCGGCGATGCCCACGAGCTGCGATGATTCGTCGATGATGGGCTTGAGGACAACCGGATTCTCGGGATCATTGTCGCCAAAGAGCAGGTTGTCGGGGCTGATCTCCGGGAACCGAGTGGTGGCCATCGATGGGTTCTTTGAAGCGGCGACGTCGCGCCACATGAGCGTCATCCAGGGCGCGCCCGCGACGAAAGCTGCCCAGCCCTCGGCCGCGGGATAGCCTTCGAGCATGCCCTCAGTCTTTGGGTCATACATGGAAAGGATCCGTTTTCCGTTGGACCTTGAGACCGTCATAACGAAATAGCGTTTGATCCCGGTCTTGGGCTTCGACTGGAAATGGGCCTTGACGCGCGCGTCGTACTCGACGAAGTTTCCTTCGACGGCGACCAGGTCCTGAGCGAAGATGGCTGCGGGCACATCGAACGCCTGGCGCGCCATCCGGCGATAGAAGTTCTGAATCTCATCGTCGATCAGAGAGAGTCGCTTGCTGATACCCGCCCTCCGCGCTGCCGGGAGGGCCTCCCCTAGTCTTGCGAGCGACCGATACTGCACGACCAGGTTGACAAACAATGCGACGACGACGACACCAAGTCCAAGCCCGATGATATGCCGCTTGAAGAAGGCCATGCGCTTCATGCTCACCTGATTCCTCGACTCTCAGCGACGATTTTCAACCGGATTGGAAATTTTTCAACACAACAGGATAGGTTGAGACCTGTCTCAGCCTGGCTCAGTTGATTGATACGATCAACTTGCAGAATGAGTTCGATTCAATACAATCGGGCTCGATCGAATGGCTTTTCCCCAGGCGATTGCCTTCGCGGTTGCTTCCGGAGTCAAACCACAACAGGGACTCTACAGGAGAATGGGACAATGCTGCTGACGGGTGTCGCGCAGTGGAGCAGGCGGGTTTTCTCGAGTTGCTGGGTCGCGAGAACGTGAGGGAAAACATTGACGATGCCCTGACACGCGCGCGGAAACTACTCAGCGTCTCCCGCGTCACACGGCCCTTGTGATGGGGAGGGGTCCTCGCGAAAGCCGCGAAGTACGCGCAGAGGGGAGTTCAGAGTACAGGCTTTAGCCTGCCTCATTCGATGGACGCACACTCGAGCCTGCAGGCTAAAGCCTGTACTCTGAACTCTTCTCTGCGCGTGAGTCTTCTCTGTCGCGTTCGAAGTCGTCGACAGACTAGGCCGCACCGTTCTTCTTGAACCAGGCGAGCATCTTCGCCCATGCGTCCTTTGCCTGATCGGGCCGATAACTGGCACGATAGTCGGCATTGAAGCCATGCGGCGTCTCCGGGTAGAGAATGATCTCCGACTTGCTCTTTGCCGCCACCAACGCTGCCCGCATCTTCTCGACCGTGTCGTTTGGGATGCCCGTGTCGGCGCCGCCGTAGAGACCCAGCACTGGGGCCTTTAACTCGGCGACGACATCCATCGGATTCCGTGGCGTCAATTCGCTCGGCTGCCCAACGAGACGGCCATACCACGCAGCTCCCGCTTTTAACCTCGGATTGTGCGCGGAATAGAGCCAAACCACTCGGCCACCCCAGCAAAAGCCCGTCATCGCCAGCTTGCTGGTCTCGCCCTTGTTTTTCGCGGCCCAGGCAACAGCAGCATCAAGGTCAGACATGACCTGGGCATCCGGGACCTTTGAGACGACCTTCTGAATTATTTCCTGGAAATTCTGCATGGATGAGACATCGCCCTGCCGCGCATACATCTCAGGCGCAACCGCCAGATATCCGCCCTTGGCCAGCCGGCGACAGAGATCCTTGATATGTTCGTGAACCCCGAAGATCTCCTGAACCACCAGGACCACCGGAAATGACTTTCCTTTCTCCGGCAAGGCCCGGTACGCGGGAATTTCCACGTCCCGGGTGGGAATCTTCACCTCGCCCGCAACGATCCCATTTGTGTCGGTCGTGATCACCGTTTGCGCGGCGATCGGCTGCGTCGCGAGGGCAAATCCGGCGGTTAGCGAGGTGGCGACGAACTCACGTCGGGTGAAATCGGATTTGGGTAACAGACTCAATAGATCCTCGTGCATGGTGTTTACTTTCCTCCTGGATTTGATAAGCGGGGAAGCGGTGTCGGCAGATTCGCCAGCCCGTAGGCCAGCACCGCCAGAACTGCGGCATTCTCGGCCAGCTCGCGCGGCACTACCTTGTCAAGCGTATCAGCCGGAGTGTGGTGGTAATCGAAATAGTGGCGGGCGTCCGTGTTCGGCGCAAATCCCGGAACGCCTTTGGCTTCAAGCGGGGATATATCGGCACCCACCGAATTGTCGACTCGCTGAATAACCCCCGCACCGATCAGACGAAGGACATTTGCGAGTGGCTCCAGCCGCGCCACCGTTTCGGGTGTGACGTGAGCAAGAAAGCCGGAGGGATGACCGGCGCCGTCATCCAGTTCGATCGCTGCAAGGTGGTCTGCCATGCGCGCCGCCTGATTCTCGGCGTAGGCCAAACCACCTGTCCCCCCAGACTCTTCGTCCATATACGCAATGATCCGGATCGTCGCCTTTGGTCTTAGTTTGAGCTGCTGAAGCAGATTGCCAACCTGCATCGCTGCAGCCACGCCGACGCCGTCATCGAGCGCGCCGGTCCCGAGGTCCCACGAATCGAGGTGACCCGAAACGATCACGATCTTCTCCGGCGATTCAGAACCTTTGACATCCCCGATTACATTGTAGCTCTCTACTTTCGGCAGAATCTGTGGCGTCAATAACAGCTTTATCTTGACCTCGCCCTGGGCGGCAAGATGCGCGATCAGCTCTGCATCTTCCGAGGTCACAGCCGCTGCCGGAATTCGCTCTACCCCCGGCAGGTATTCCATGGCGCCCGTATGTGGGAGGCGATAGTTGGCGCCACCAGCAGACCGGTTGAGCGCCGCGACCGCTCCGAGCCTTGCCGCCGCGCTCGCGCCCGATCGACGGTAGGCGACGGCCTGGCTGTATGCCTGCCCAGCGAAGCCCTGCTCCGCCAGTCGCTGGTCGAATACGGCGTTAAAGAGCACGATCTTGCCCTGCACACGGGATCGCCCCATCGCTTCCAGCTCGGCAAAGTCTCTGACGACGATGATCGGCGCGACCAGTCCTTGGGGCTGTGTGGCGATGCTCCCGCCCAGCGCGGTGAGCACGACCTTTTGCGATGTCCCAGGTGCCTGGCCCGGAAACGTGACCAGTTCGCCCGTCTCCAACCCGCGGACCCAATGCGTCACCATGACCTTCTCGAGACGGACTTCAAGTCCAATCCGTTTCAACTCTCGAGCAACGTAGTCAACCGCTTGCGCCGCCTGAGCCGATCCACTGAGACGCGGTCCGATGTTGTTGCAAAGATACGCTACCTGGCGATAAGCGTAATCGCTTGCAAGCGCAGCGTCGCGCAATCGCTCAAGGTCACTCAAAGAGACGGTTGCCGGTGATTGCCGCGCGAGCGTTGGAATGAGGGTCAGGAGTGCAAGAGCCAGGAGCCCAGAAGTCTTCAGCATTCGCGCATTGTAAAAGCAGAGGGCGAAGGAGTACAGCGTCGCGGGATTTCGTGCGCTCGATTATCTTGATGCCGATCGAGTTGTGAAGTGGTGAAGGGCCAGCCAGTTTTCAAGCAGTTTCGGCCAGGTTGCCAGCGCGGGATCGCTCTGCGCCAGGCCGACGCCATGCCGTCCGTGCTGATACACATGAAGTTCGTAGGGCACCTTCGCCCGCCGCAGCGCCGCCGCGAACATGAGGGTGTTTTCGAGCGGTACCGCACCATCATCTTCGGTGTGGAAGAGGAAGGTCGGCGGGGTTCGCGCGGTTACCTGCCTTTCATTCGAGAGCAGGTCGACTAGTTCGATGGGCGCCGTCTCGCCAAGCAGGTTGCGGCGCGAACCATCATGAGTGAATGCCGCGGTCATGGTGACTACGGGATACCCAAGGATCAGGAGATTTGGCCGACTGCTCGCGCGATCAATGGAATCCTCGGCCGCTGGGTTCCCATCATTGAAATGAGTGCCAGCGGTTGATGCCAGATGCCCGCCAGCTGAAAAACCCATGATGCCAATCCGCTGGGGATCGATATTCCATTTGACGGCCTGCGCTCGCAGTGTCCGAATCGCCCGCTGGGCATCCTCGAGCATGGCCGGGTGTTGATAGCGCGGCCCAAGTCGGTACTTCAGAACAGCCGCGGTAATCCCAAGCTTATTCAGCCAGACCGCGACTGTGTGACCCTCGTGATCCGCAAGATGTCCATAGCCTCCACCCGGGCAAATGACGACGGCTGCCCCGGTCGTCTGATCGACCGGTGGCTGGTAGACGGAGATTGTCGGGATGTCTTCGGGCTGGCTGCCCCTCGCGCCAGGCGCGCCTCCGGGCCAGAGTGGGACGGGTATTGGGCGCGGCGCATCCTGAGTGAATGCGCCGCTTCCGATCGTCAGAATGAAGACAAGCGTGATGAGGTTCATGAAGCGCTCTCCACCCGGCTTGAAAGTGTGCGAAAGCCAGAATAGCTTTGCGATAACCTCGGCATCTTACTTCACTTTCCTCGCGGTGACGACGACGATGATCGCTTCATCTGAACCGCCGACGTTGGCGGTCCCGACGACGGCAGTCTCTCCTTCGCGGAGGCTCAGCTCGGTTTGGATTCCGACGCTCTGCATCTGAACAGGACTTCCCGGCGCTGAGACGATCGGGATTCCAATCGTGAACTTGAATACCCTGATCTGATAGGCTTCCTTACCGGCAGCGTCCGAAATGATATTGACCCTCTGCAATTCATAACTGTAGCTCGATCTGAGAAGCGACCCGACAACCGGAAACGGGGGACTGATGTAGCCATTCGCGTGTATCGATCCACCATCGATGACACGGCTTGTGAGCGTCGTCAGGAATCTGTAGTCGCCGTTCGGGAGAGATGTCTTGATCTGCTGCACGACCTTCTCAAGATTGGCTGGCATCGCGCTCCTTTCGCCCACCGCCTGGGAAGCGGCAACCAGGTGCACCTGGAACTCGAGACTGTCTGGAACGCTCGAAACACTGGGCGTTGGTGTATCGAACCTCTTGATTGCCTCCCCGATGACGGCGATGCTTTCGGGATAGTCGCGCACCGTGATGGTCTTTAGTGCGAGATTAGGGACAATCTGAGTGCCCTGACCGCCGCTCCCGACGAGTGCGCGCGCGACAGCCTCAGCGTTGCGGTGCTTAACGTCGAAGATGACGACGCGATACGGAGACCTCGATTCCGTCTTTGGCTTCTCCTCCTGTGACGCCGACGCTTGAGCCGGCGTCTGTGCGAGGCCCGAAAGCGTGATCGCCAGCACCAGCAGTCCAATTCCCACCACTAGAGTCTTCAGTTTCATGACATTCCTCCGAGCAAGTTGATTGATCCGTAATCAGTGTCGGTGAGGCTGGTCTAAGAACGTCGAGGGAGGAGTGTGAGTCGCAAAATATTTTTGCGGTCCGGAGGATTAGCCAGATTACGCTGAGCGATCGTCAGTTGACTCCTTGCAAAGCCTGGCGAATTGCCTGGAAATCGAGGATCTGCGCTGCGAGCGGCCTCACCGCAGCGACCACCTGAGGGCTTGGATGATAAAGTGGCACCAGGAGTCGCCCATTCCACTCAAGAATCTGCGCGGCATGCGTCTTCAAACGGAAGTTGTGTGGGGCGATCCGCTTGAGCGTGTCCAGGGCGACCGCGCCAAGAGTGGCGATGACGACCGGGTTGATCAGCCCGATCTGCCGGCTGAGGAAATCAGAACAGTTTGAGAGTTCCTCCCGGGTCGGCTTGTCGTTTGCGCCGCTGGTCTTTCGCGGACTGCAGAGCACGCTGTTGGTGATGAATAGCTCGCGGCGCGTCAGTTCCGCGGACGCGAGGAGCTTCTCGAAATTGATCCCCGACGCATCTCCATCAAAGGGAATACGCGTGCGATCCGCGCCCTTTCGACCCGGTGCCTCGGCAATCAGCATGATTTTCGCGTTCACCGGACCATTAAGATGGCTGAGCACGGCCTGCCGCGCGCACATTCTGGCACATCGCTGACAGGCGGCAGCTTCGCGTGCGAGGCCGTCGAAAACAAGTTTTCTGGAGAATAGGCTCAAAGGCTTCTCGCTAGAGGAACAAGCACAGAGGCAGAACCACAGAGGCACCGAGACACAGAGGAGGGGAGTTGCGGAGCGAGGGGCGGCGCGTAGCGCCCGCGCATGCGGAGCCGAGATGAGCAAACGG
>JANNRD010000613.1:0-17838 GCA_031401095.1 Acidobacteriota bacterium | reverse complement strand
AAGACGCCCCATCAACAGACCCGAACAATCACCAGGGTTTGATCGTCCTGAGGATGCGTCGGCCCGAGAAAGGCACTGACGTCAGCGACAATGGCATCGCGCATCTGCTCAGCGTTCAGTCCGTCTGAGCGCGCTGCAAGTGCCATCAACCGTTCTTCTCCGTACTCGATGCGCCCCTCATTCATCGCTTCCGTGATGCCATCGGAGTAGAGGATAAGTTTATCGCGCACCTCGAGCTGGATTGTCTCGACAGTCAGAGCGCGATTAAATACATCACCTGAATTGAGCCCGAGCCCAAGCCCACGGGCGCGTAAAAGAGTGGTTTCGTTATCCTCCGCTCGACGCCAGACTGGAGGGTTGTGGCCAGCCCGTGCGTATGAAAACGTTCGCCGGGACGGGTCGACGACACCAAGCAGGACTGTCACGAACATCTTCTTCCCGCATGCCACATAGAGATGTCGATTGACTTCCCGCAGAATCTCACCAGGATCGCTGGACGCCTCCGCAACCGACGCGAGGAGACCCTTCGTCAAGGTCATGTATAAAGCGGCCGGGACCCCTTTGCCGGAAACATCGGCGACCACAATTCCGAGACGATCATCCGTGAGCTCGATGAAATCGTACAAGTCCCCTCCAACCTCCCTTGCCGGGCGGCAAACAGCCGCGATCTCGAATCCAGGGAATGTCGGCGTTTGCTCGGGGAGCATCTGTTGTTGAGCTCGCCTGGCGACATCGAACTCAGCTTTGAGCCGCTCACGGTCTGCTCTGTTCGGCCGCTGCTCGTCTGATGTCCAGACAGGATTCGCCTCAGACTCACTCAGCTCACGGCCCCGAAGCGCGACGTATCCTGCGACAACAAGGGCCAACAATAACAACGCCCATCCTCGGAGACCCGAAGATTGTAAAGCCAGGGCAGGTTGCACAAGAAGCATGGTGAACTTGATCGCGTAGTCTCCCGCCAGGAGGGCAACCAGCGCAGCCAGAACGTCGACGCGATGCGTCAACTGATCAAGGACCAGCATGACCGCCAGAGAGCATATAGAGGATGCCAGAGTCGATGATTGAAACGAGCTCGTACCGGTCAAACAGGTCGCTCCCACCAGCACTGCGACAAGTCTGACCAGCAGCGGCCTGCGAATATGACTTACAGCAAGGGGCACGAGGAAAACATACAAGAGAGCGACGACGTAGGCACCGAGGATCGTCGGATCAGCCGGTCCGGTCACGATTGGAGCGCGCGAACTTAGTGTCTCGGCCAAGGTGTCCAGACTCCGGATCTGTGTCTCCCTGAACATCCCGGAGGCAGAGATTGCCAACGTCAAGACAGGAATGATCCAGCCAACTGCGAGACCAGTCATGACTCTCGCGCCGGTGACCCGTGCTCGTAGATGACCACGCAGTAGAATCTCAATCCCACGGAGCGGATTGGGACGCTGCCGCGCGCTCAATGGATAACCGGCTCCCCAGGCAACCAGTAGGGGCAGAACAAAGAGAAGAGTCAGCAGCGAGATAATCAGCCCGGTCAGGACCGCACTTAGATAGTACCTCTGTAGTTGAGGCGCCCGTGAGATGCCGAGATAGATTTCGTCAAAGAGATTGCTGTTCAGATTCCACGCAGTGATGACAAAGAAGAGAGCGGCGAAGAGCACCAGAGTCGAGCGATAGCTGACCTCCTTTCGGACAATATTTAGAAGGTAATAGACCAAACCGACCAGCAATCCAAGAAGAAGCACGATCGGCCCGGCTATCGACAGTGCGTTGAGCACACGACGCTCGGCCCGGATGGTGTCGAGGTACTCGTTGCTAAAGACCGGGTTCAACGACACCTTGCTGATGATGCCGTTCTCGATCTCAATGACCGCACGCAGCCTGACCCGGGCCTCGCCGGCCACAGTCATCTGCCAGGAAAACCGCGAGGAGCTAGTGCCGCCTGTATTCTCGGATTCAATGACGAAGCTGGACCGGGCTGATCCGGCGAGTTGAAGCAGGGCAGTCTCTGCCTTGCTCTTTGCCTCCGCCACCGCAAGCGAGACCGCGTCCTTTGCTCTTGGCTCGGTTCGCTCCCATCCGATGATCCGCCCGTCATTCGCGATGCTGACCTGGATCCGTCTTGAACCCCCGGCGTCATTGAGGGTTACCAGCGAAAGTGTCGGTGAAAGCAGTGGAGCGATCCCGGGGTTCGGGCCGCGAATTAGATAATAGTCTGAGTTCGTCTGTACTGATGATTCGACGCCCGCTGTCCATCCGTCGGCGTCCATGCCCTCTCGTTGTGCCACGACACGAGCCAGCTCGACGGCCCGAGGGCGATCAATCTGCTGGCCCCACTTTGCCGCAGGATGAACCCGCGGAAAGAGGTAAGCAAGAGCCCCGTAGCCTGTCATCGCAAGGGCGAGGAGCAGAAGAGTGCGTCGCAGATTCATTGGGTCATCGATCGGCCTAAGTTATCCCAGAGCTGTCGGGCTGCCTCTTCAAGGCGCAGCCTGTGGGGTTAGTCTCACCACCAGCGCGGTCAGGTCATCCGTCACGCCGGACTTCAGCGCACGTTTGCTGGTCGATTCAATTGTGCCGTGAACCGCCTTCTGGAGGTTCGCACGCGATTCAAGACTCTCGGCTGAAATGCTCTGCCAGATGCTTTCACCGGCGGACAGCTTCCCCTCGGCGAGAGCCCTGGCCATGCCATCGGTAAAAAGAAGGACGCAGTCGCCGCTATTGACTTCGCTCATTCCGGAGCTGACGGAGTAGGTTTCAGCGGATTTGTCGGGGTCGCGCGACTGGACATTGAACCTTGTCTCCATCTCCTCGGGCTCAACAATTGCGGGGTCGCCAGAATCGCGACGTGGCTTTCCAATGATCAGCCGTGGAAAGGTTCCGGTGCGGGCGAACCTCACCGTCCCGTCAGAGCGATCGATGACAGCATAGACAAATCCCAGGTTGCGGTCACTCTCGAGTGTCTGCCGCAATCGCGATTGAAGACTGCGGACAATTTCGATTGGCGAATCGTCACTCCGCGCCGGTCCAGTGATCTTGGGCATGAGAAAGCCCTTCGCGAAGGCTATCGACAACGCCGAGGCAAGTCCCCTCCCCCCGCCTTCAGCCATAAAAATGCCAATGCGGTCCTCATCCAATTGGAAGACCTCGTAGAAGTCACCGCCAACTTCGTATGCGGGACGGCATTCCGCGGCAACCGAGAAATAGCGCGATTGCGGAAGAGTTTGTGGAAGAAGCCGGATCTGCGCTTCACGAGCGGCCGACACCTCAGCCTGCATCGAAAGCCGTTCAGCCAGGAATCGCGCGTACTGCGGGCCGACCTCCTCCTCGCGAAGAAGTCGGCCGCGGCGTGCAAAGAACAACTCAACAGCAAGAAAGGCCAATCCAATCCCAAGGGATACCAGTCCAGATTGTCTTAGAGAGGCAGATGGTTGGGAGACGAGGTGCATTGAGGCTGTCGCAAATGTCGGTACCGCAAGAGCGACGAGCGCGGTGAGCAAGTCGAATTTGAAGAATGGAACAAGCAGGATTGCGGCCCTCACCGCGCCAATGATCGCGGCTCCCGACCAGGGTGTAAATGAGGACGCCGCACCCGTGCACGCCGTCCACGCATAGACCGCCACGAGAACCAGAACCACCTTCGGATTTCGCAGCCGCCGTCGCAGGAAGGGAAGCGGTAACAGTAATCCAATGATCGATGTGAACACCACATCGAATGGCCAGATAACCGACGGTGACAACCAGGGAGCCCTGCCGACGATGAAGTCGAGCATCTCAATCTGAGTGCCCGCACCCAGCTGATTCCTCCAGAGGAACGGAACCAGGTTCGAGAGCAATAGTCCCCAGCCCGCGAAGGCGGTGCCAATCACGACCGAGCGCGCCACATTGCGTGAAAACAATCTTCCGGTAAGCAGTGCGTCAAGCGATGTCAACTTCCCGGGGTATGCTTCGCGCAAGTCCCCCTCACCACTGCCATATGCGGCTGCAACCACGAAACCCATAAGTACGTATGACAACGTTGCGACGACATAGACGGGCCAGTTCGGTCCGGACCGGGTTGCATTGTCGAACGTCGCGACGTCGGTCAACAGGATTACTGAAAGGAAGAGAGTTGCGATGACGAAGGTCAGAATGGCGATTCTTTGATAAGACAGCTCCCGTTGCCGAGCTCGCTGGACAAAACGATAGAGACCAAAAATGAAAACAATGGTGATCGCAAGGTAAAAAAGAATGAGATTGACCAGTGTCAGTCCTGAGACCCGGGTGCCCGAAATTCTTAACGAAAAGCCACCAATCAAGCCGTACTCTTTGAGAAAGCTCTCGGTCAGTCTCGTCTCGAATGCCTCGGCCGTGACGAGGTTGTCGGCGATGGTGACTGAGTAGCTGAGGTCAACCTCGGGTCGTGAGTCAATCGGAACCTTCCACGAGTATCGTCGCGAGACCCTATTCTGAACCCGATCCTCCTTGACCTCGGGTCCCAGGAGTCGCGCTTTGTCTGGTAGTGTCCAACCGGCGATCGAGGCCTCGGCTAGTGCTCTCGCGCTGGGCTCACCGGGGTCGGTAATCTCGCTGGAGGTCGGCAGCTGGCGTCGGAAACCGGTCATCCTTCCTTGCGGGGTGAGGGTGACCTCAAGGTTCTCCTTCGCATCCGGTGATCGAAAGAGTACGCGAACCCATGCCGGCGGCGCGACTGCACGCAGCCGCTCGACGTCTGCCCCCGGTCTAACGCGGTAATAGAAGACAATGGAATTGTCCCAGCCCGTCTTTAGAAATGAACTCCAGCCACCGACGTCGACCCCTCGCGCGGCAGCCAAGCGGGTCCCGATCGCTACCAGCGCAGGGCGATCGTGTAGGAATTCGGCCCGGGAGGCTGGATCGTACCTATCGACGAGGAAGGTGCCGGCCAGGTAGGCGCCTGGGGAGAGCAGGAGGAATATGATCCAGAAGGCACGTGCTCTTTTGGTGAGAAATATTTTCGGTAGCATCGCAAACGGTCAGGTCCGGTTTGTCTCAAGTCTCGTCGCAGAATATAGCCGAAAAACCACGCCAGCGCACGTGTCCGTAGAGGAGTCTGCAAGGATCGCGTCCTTCACGGGCTGAGACTGACGTCGGCTGCCATCCCCGACTTGATTATGCCTTCGCGATTGTCCAGCCGGACTTTGACCCCAAAGACCTGATGGTTTCTTTCGTTGCGACTCTGAATGTTGCGCGGGGTGAACTCGCCTTGCGCGTTGATCTGGTCGACAACCCCTTCGAACCGGCGCTCAGGAAATGTGTCGATCTTGATTGACGCCTTTTGGCCGACCCTGATCAGACCAAGCTGCGGTTCGGGAACATAAATGCGAACCCACAATTCCGCCTTTTCGAGCAACCGGGCTACTGGTTGGTTCGGCGCCAGCAAGTCCCCCGGGCGCAGCGAGAGCACCTCGACGCGGGCGGCTACTGGCGCCCTCACCTCACCTTCATCGATTCGTATCAGCAGCTGCCTGAGAACCTCCTGCGCCTCTCGCAGTTGTGCCCGCGAGTCTGCTATCTCCTCGGCTCTCGGCCCGGCGCGGACTAAGTTCTCGGCTTCCAATGCTTGCCTGTACCGTTCCTCAACCGCGCGAACATCTTCCGGGCGGCTGCCGTTAAGGAGCAACTCGAGCCGCTTCTTCTCAGCATCGTGACGCGCGAGCAGACTGTCGCGCTGGGACTTGGCCGCCTCGTATTCCTGTTTGGAGATATCGCCGTTACTATTGAGCTGGCTGGCTCGAGCAAGAACGGACTCGGCGTTGCTCAACACGGCATCGGATGCAGCGAAGGATGCGCGGGCTTGCGCGATCTCTTCCGCTCGCGGCCAGTTGCGGACAGCATCGAGGTTGGCACGCGCACCCGCCGTGGCGGCACTGGCCTGCGCCTTCTCTTCCGGCCGAGCGCCACGCTCGAGTCGTTCGAGCCTGGCCTGGTGCTGCTCGATGCGGGCCAGCGCCTGTCGTTGCTGCGACTCAATCTCGGAGACATCAATCCTGATGAGCGCTTGACCTGCGCTCACCTCCTGCCCTTCGGCAACTAGAACAGACGCAACTCGTCCACCGACCTTTGAGCCGACCCGGATTTCTCGTGTTTCAACGGTGCCTGAGAAGACAAGGGTAGACAATTGCGCGCCGGGCCATTTGGCGCCGCTGCACGCCGCCAGAAAGAGAACGCTCGCGGCAAGTGCCATGATTAGCCATCTGGGTGACGTGATGGTGACGGCATCGCGCGACGCGACGCGACGTCCTGGGAGCATGCTGAACCGGGATGTCACGAGCGCGGAGTTCTTCAAGACGATGATTCCACAGCTAAGACGAAATGGGCCTATCCGACCTTGCGTCGCCAGCTGGTCCGCCGGCACTTGCGGTTGACATCGTGGTCGTCCCATCTTGTTGGGGTCCTTCACCTGTCAAAAGACCAATGCTGAACTCAAAGTAGCAATCGGTCAGGAATAAGACAAATTTGGAAGAGGTAAAAAAAGGGGCCTGCGAAGCAGGCCCCTTGGAATTACTGGTGTTCTGTAAAGCTCACCTAGCAGCTTGGCGGGAACACGGGGATTGTGTAAGAGCCCGTGGTCAATGTCGTCTTGTGCATCATGTGGGCCCCATTAAAGCCCGGTGCCGTGGTGTTCGAGTTGAACACTGCACCGATCATGCCGATCGCAGCGGTGGGGTTGAATATCTTCATCCACCCGCTCTGTCCGGCCGGTATCTTGATCTCGAACCGCGGTACTGTCTTCGGGAAGTCATCCGAAAGGACCGCCCTGAACTGACAGGCGCCGGCAAAGTTGAAGCTCGCCGCTTCCTCCTGGTCATCGTAGAGAATCCCAAACAGACTTCCGAGGGTTGAGGCCCCAGATATCAGGCTGCCCCCGACTCGGTTAACGATTACCCATGTCCTATTCCCATCTGAGCGACTGAGGATATTCGAAACTGAGAGAACGGCTGGAAGCAGCTCATACGTTGCACCAGTCCCGGCAAAATTGACGTTTGTGGCAAACGAGTTGCCGTCGCAGCCCGGTACCTGGCCGTCGAACAGCGCCGAGATGGCCTCCGCACCGAGGCTGCCAAAGAATGGCACCCCTCCGATGGTAGTCTTGAGGTACTCATCTCCGATGAGGAAGTTGTGCGAAACAGGGCACCCATTGAGGTCGGTGGCGATCGCCACCAGGTACCCACTCGTACTCGGGTCCAGATCGGAAGTGAGGAATGACGTCGTCTGATTCTCGGTCAGGCAGATGTACTTGTCACTGACCGAACAAGTCGACCCGTCGACAAAGAAGAGATGCACGTTTGCCGGGCTTGTCGTGCTCGTGTTGGTGATGCTGATTCGCGTGTTGCTCTGATTCGCCTGTGCCGGATTCGAAGTATAGATCGGATAAAACAACACTGAACCCGGTGCCTGATCGCTCAGACCCTTGTTGTACGGGAAAGCAGAGCCCGGTCCGATTGTTCCGCAACCTGCGCCAACGCAGGGCACGCCGGGGACGCAGTCTGCGGTAGCGCACGACTGAGCCGTTGCCGTCGTATCGTTCGTACCATCGCCATTCGAGTCATAGTTGGCTCGCGCGGTGACGCAGAAGCGAGTGCCGTTTGTCACTGAGGTCCGGACCTTCACCTGGAAAACGATCGAAACGGACTGGCCCGCGTTGAGCGTTCCATTCCAGTCGACCCGGTTCGTTACTATCTCGCAGGTGCCTGACGAGGCGGTACACGAGTTCGGCACGGCCTCGAGCTGGGAAGGAAGCGTTGTCGAGAACTCCGATCCGGGATTGTCCAACTGGGTTCCGGGTCCGGTGTTCGAGACCACATTCTGCACCGTCAGGAACTTTCCTGGGCCAACGCAGACATCGTTGGAGACGAGACGGGTACTGATCGTTGCGGTCACGCCTCTCGAAATCTGAACAGTGTAGGTGGAGGTGTTATTCCCCGGAGTCGGGTCAACTGCTCCGGTAGGTGAACCAATGGTCGCGGTGTTGGCGAGTGAGCCAGCCGCCGAAGTCGCGACTGTCGCAGTCAGCGTAAACGTCACCGAACCGGTGACAGGCAGATTGACTGTCGTGTTGATGTTTCCAGATCCACTCGCAGGAGAAGGACAAGCCGAACCCGCCGACGCCGCACAAGTCCATGTGGCGTTAATCAAAGTCGCGGGAAGCGTGTCAATGACCCTCGCTCCGACTACCGGGTTTGGCCCGATGTTGCTTGCAACGATCGTGTAGGTAATCTGCGAGCCGGGCAGGACAACGGTCGCCGGGCTTGTCTTGACGACCGCCAGATCAGTCGCGCAGGAGAATGGAATCGAGATAATCGGCACGTTGGCTGCGCCCGACGCGCCGCGCGTCGCGCCATTGGAAGGGAATTCGGCGAGCGTGCTCGCGAGGCTGACGCCGTTAACGCCGCCACTGACATCGGCAACCACCGGACCACCGGAAACCGCTACAAAGCCGCCCCCAGCCCCAGCACCTGTGCCGTGGCCTTCATTGAGGAATCGACCAATCGGGCGACCGTGCGTCCCGCCGTTGCCGCCCCTTGCCTCAACCGAAACGCCGGCAATACCATTCGTCACCAACACGACAGAACCACCGGATCCGGCGCCGCCAGCGCCATCACGGTGCTCATCGATACTGTCGCCGCCGTTGCCACCATTTGCGCGGATCTGGCCCGTCCCAGTAACGCCGTTGGCGAGGAGGAAAACAATACCTCCACCGGGTCCACCAGCACCGCCGTCTCCGTTATTCTGATGAGCCGCGCCGCCACCACCACCGGCAACGATGCGACCGGCTGGATCATTCGCGATTGGCCGACCGCCTCGGCCACCGACGGCACGTCGCCGATCACCTTCCCAGAGAGCACTGCCCGGGCCTGTGACAAGAGCGTTTTGATCCACCAGGGGATCCGAGTAGGAATAACCGCCGCGACCGCCGCCCGATGACGTGGTGAGAGCGTTTCCATTGGCCGTAAAGGCCGGATCAAGAGCCCACGCCGCAGCGCCGACGACAGTTCCATCCATAACGCCGCTGCCATTGTAAATACTGCCATTATTGCCGTTGGCGCCGCCGCCGCCAGCGCTGTTGTGGGCGGTTCCCCCGCCGCCGCCATTCGCCGGGGCACCGGCACCATAGCGACCATTGAGCAGATCAAGAGCGGCGCCGTTGCCGACGATACTTTCGCCCTTCTCGCCTCCGAGCTCGAGGCTCGTTGTCCGCAAGGTGACCGAGTCAAAGCCGATCCCATTCGGACTGATCTGGCCGCCGCGGAAGCCAAGACCGCTGACGTCCACTCGTCCGTTGATGGTCGATGTGTTCTGAACATTGAGAGCGACGACCCCGCCGAACGTTCCATTCCACGCTGGCGCCGTGATCGAAGCACCAGTGTTGACGGTCAGATTTGAATACTGCGGAACACGAATAATCTGAGTCTTGCCAGCTACGGTGTAAGCGAACCGAAGTCCGCCACAGGCCAGAGTGATCGTATTGCCGCTGACGCTGCCAACCGTGATGAACTCGTATCGGCCCGCGCTCTTGAGGTCAGTCACCAGCCCGTAGGCGATGGTGTCCGACGCGTCGATCTCCGCGCCCTGCATCTGGATGACAAGCAAAAGGTTGCCGGGAGAGAGCGTCGCCGGGTCAAGACCATTGGCCCCGCCAGCATTGGCAACCGTAATCGACGTTGCGGCAACGGCAGCATTGGCAGAAAGCGTGGCGTAGCGATTGACCACCGTATTTGCGGCGGCCACGACGAGATCTCCATCCTGTCCAGGTGTTTCAGCCTTCGTCACCGATGGACTGTTGACCCATTGAGTGAACGGAACCTGAAAAGCGAGCGCACTGAGCAACAAGCTTGCGCAAATCAGGGCGGACTTTTTCATCATCTTCTCCTTAAAAACAGCCGGAAGTGTGAGAGGCTGTTGACCGTTTGAGATTGCAAGCTCCGAGTCCTCGTCGGGCGTACCGGAGATCAGGCTACGTAACTTAAAAAATTGCCGCCATCCCTAAGTGGCACCAATCAGATACAGCATTTCGATGCAGTCCGTCAAGGCCCCGCTACCGAAATCCCCTCGACAAACAACAATTTGGTATTTTTGCGGTTTCAAACCAGTGAGCCGCGACTCCCGCTGTGCCTCGAGGTCGCCATGATTTCCCATTTTTTTTGGCGCGTCGGCTAATAATTGCTTCTCTACGCTCGATATCTTGACCCATCTCGAGCCAAATCCTTCACGGTTCCGTCGCGGTCCGGGTGAGGCCGGGGCGGCCGCTACAGTAACCCGCAAAATAACTTGCGTAAAATAGACCCTGAGTATACTGAAAGACCACCTATGTGTCTACCGAAATCTAAATCAGGTTCTCATGCAGTTGGGTGAGGAGTCTCCTTAGAATCTGCCCTAAACCAGCTCGGCGGGACGGGAGTTTAGATGGCCGGGCGCCACCCAGAGGCCCGATCGTTCCCGACGCACTTTCGGCTGAGTCCCTGCGAAAGCTCCCGGCTGCTTTGCTTCCGAGATCGTGGTTCGGTAGAATGAAGCCGATCAACATCAGCAACGAGTCCGTGAGACGGTGGTCGCTGCGGGCGCAGAAGGTTTTGAGAACCGCCTGTAAGCATTGGAAGCATGAAGAAGCACAACGCCTTTTGGCTTCGATTCGTGGTCGTGACGGCCCTCGCGATCGGGGGTGCGCCGTTTTCGGATGTCTCTGGTAGGAGCGAGAGTCAATCACAAGACCCTCAGCAACCTGGTGTCATCAAGGTCGAGACGGCTCTCGTCACCCTTCCAGTGATCGTCACCGACCGCTTTGGCCAGTTTGTGACAGGCCTCGCTCAACGCGATTTCTCTGTCAGAGAAGACGGTGTGCGCCAGGAGATATCCTCCTTCTCGTCCACGGAGGCACCATTCAGCGTTGCTCTTGTCATCGATACCAGCCACAGCACGCAGCGGAAACTGAGCGCCATCCGCAAGGCAGCATTGACTTTTGTCAAACAATTGCAGCCCAATGACCGCGTCATGATAGTCACGTTTGATGATAAGGTCCGCTTTGTCAGCGACTTGACCAGCGATCGAACTGTTCTCAAGCGAGTCATCGAGTCTGTCAAGAGTGGCTTTGCGACGAGTCTGTATGATGCGATCGACCTGACCGTCAACCAGAAACTGGCTTCTCTCTCGGGTCGAAAGGCGATGGTCGTCCTGACCGATGGTGTCGATACCGCCAGTAAGATCGGCACCTACGAGAGCACGCTCGACCTCATCTCCACTGCGGGCGTCATCGCCTACGCCATCCAGTACGAAACCAGAAACGACGGCGGCCCAATCTTGAAACCCGCGTCGATGCCCGGAATTGGCGCCCTCTCTCCACGAACTTCTGGCGGATCGACCAGCGTGCCGGGACGCTTTGGTGTCAGTTCATTTATGGATTCGCGATCTGTCTCGGCGCCATGGAACTGGCAGGGTGGGGGCCGCAGGCCGGCTGACGCGCAACGAGATCGCTACCTCATTGCGCGTGAGTTACTTCGCGCGCTCGCGATTCAGTCTGGCGCACGCTACCACCAGGCTGAGACGATCGAGAGCACATCGTACGCCTTTGCGGTGATCGCGAATGAATTGCGGCACCAATACACGCTCGCATATTACTCGACCAACGACAAACGCGATGGCCGTCTCCGGTCCGTCAACGTCGCGGTGCAGAGTGCAGACCTCGTTGTCCGAACGCGGACTGCCTTCCGCGCTCCGCGAGCCCCAGAAGAGACCGACCGCCCCCGCAGTGAACGCCCGCCCTCGCAGTGAAGGCAGCGCAACCCCGAGACACTTTGGTCCATTAGCCAACCGCGGTGCGGCGGCCGATATGCCTGCTCCGGAAGACTGAGGTCAGGCCGGTCCTGTCGAAGGCCGGGGAGCGTTAGGGGACTGCTCGTGCCCTGATGCCAGGCAAAAAAAACTCCCACGACGCGGCACTCCGCATCGTGGGAATCAAGCAGGAGAAGGAGGGAGGTAACCTGCAAAAACTCAACACAAACCCAAACCTAGCTGCTTCGCAACAAACCGCAAAAACGGGCGCCAGGAGAAAGTATTGAAACCTCAAAGCCGCAATCTTGCAAATCAGAGGATGATTCTGATGACCCCTCGATGATCTGCCGTCGTGTCCTGGCGACACTGCCCACAATGAGTGACAGGCGGAGTATAGTCAGAGAATCCTAATCCGTCAAGCTACACTTTGCCTTGCCGATTTTTTGTTTTGTCGTTGGCTACTGAATCAGGGTGGCTACGAGCGGTACAAACCCTTCGCTGGGCGTTCCCCTTCGCGTGTTGCGCACGCGGCGCCCACTGAGCTAGAGTAGCGCCGCAGGCCAAAGATTTCTGGTAAGCACCCTTGGCGTGCGCCGCCTATGCGGACACCCGGACATTCTCTCTGCGCTCAGAGGCCTCGAGAGAATCCGGATTTTCGATTCCATCTGTCCGACGTATTTGTCATCGTGAAATAGGAGTCTGATTAGAGTATGAAGACTAAGCGCTTCCCGACTCTTGCTTTGGCGCTGACCCTGGCGCTCTCTGCGACAATCATTGCGCCTTTGCGCAGCGGTGCGGCCGGGGTCGCGGCCGGGGTTATGGATGGCGAAGCGATCGCCATCCGCGGTGGGACCGTAGTCACTGTCTCAGGCGCGACGATCCCGAAGGGGACAGTTGTCATTCGAGGAGGTCTGATCGTTGCTGTCGGGGCTGAGCTACAGGCTCCGGCCGATGCTCGCATCATCGATGCCACGGGTATGATGGTCTATCCCGGTCTGATCGACTCATACACAAATCTCGGCCTGCCGGCATCTGCGGCGCCGACAGGCGGTGGTCGAGGTGGTGGCGGTGCGCCACCGGCGCAGACTCAGATCCCCGCCCTGCTCGGCACGCCCGGCGCGACGGGCGCGACCGCCGCGCCGACGCCATCGGGACAGAGTCCGGAGCTGCTCGCGGCCGATCTCCTCAAAGTTGCAGCCGATACGTTCGATAATCAGCGGAGCGCCGGCATCACTGCTGCGCTGACTGCACCGCGCGACGGTCTGTTTCAGGGCCAGAGCGCATTCATCAATCTTGGTGGGACCGCGGCAGTGGGTGGAGATGATGCGGAGAGGCTGATCATCAAGTCGCCCGCGACTCTGAACATCGGGTTCATGCCATCACGGGGCGGCGGATTCCCGTCGTCGCTCATGGGTGGCTACGCGTTTCTTCGCCAGGCGCTCCTCGATGCGCAACACTATCGCGATGCCTGGTCGAGGTATGGCAAGAACAAGCGGGGTCTCGAGCGACCGCAAATGGACAAGTCGCTGGCAGCGCTTCAACCGGTGATCAACGGGGAGCTTCCGGTGGTGCTGGTGGCCAACAACGCGCGCGAGATGAGACGTGTCATTTCCTTTGCGGAAGAGTTTAATCTGAAGTACCTGATCGCGGGTGCAACACAGGCTTACGAGGTTGCCGAGTTTCTCAAAGAGAAGAATGCGCGGGTTCTACTCAGTCTCAACTTCCCGCAGCGTCCGACCAACATTGAAGACCCTGAATCCGAGTCCCTGCGGGTCTTGAAGGAGCGGGCCGAAGCGCCGAAGGCGGCAGTGGCTCTGTACAAAGCTGGTGTGCGCTTCGCATTTCAATCAGGAGGGCTGACCAGGCCTCAGGACTATATCCAGAATGCAACAAGGGCGATTGACGCCGGGCTTCCAAAGGAGGAGGCGCTCAAGGCGTTGACGATCTATCCTGCTGAGATCTTTGGCGTCTCTGAACAGCTTGGATCGATCGAGACCGGGAAGATCGCCAACCTCGTCGTCACCAGCGGGGACCTGTTCGACCGGCGAACCCAGGTCAAGTATGTCTTTATCGACGGCCACCAGTTCGAAGTAAAAGCTCCGGCGCCCGCTAATGCTGGTCCGCAAGGTGGTCGCGGAGCAGGCGGCAGAGGCGGGCCGGGTGGCGGCGCGGGTGGGGTAGGGGGTGGAGTAGCGGGTGGCATTGCTTCCGGTGTCTGGGTTGTGACGATAACTTCACCGCAGGGGCCGATTCAGGTGACGCTCAATCTGCAACAGCAGGGCACTGCGATAACTGGCAATGTCATCTCGCCTTTTGGCACCGATGCGATCAGCGAAGGCCAGGTCAATGGAAATGAAGTGACTTTCAGCTATACGGCTGAGATTCAAGGCACTAAGATCCCGATCTCGGGCCGGGGGACGATCGATGTTAATGCGATCAGAGGCACCTTGACGTTCGCGGGACAACAAGGTGAGTTCACCGGCACGCGGACGCCGCGGAGCAATTGAGGAAGTGGTTTGACCAGATCAGTCGATTTCAGAAAAGGAGATTCCGAATGAAGCGATACTCACTCTCAGTCTGCCTTCTGCTGGCAACGGCGCTCGGCGGCGCGGCTCTGGCGCAGGACAGAGGCGAGGTCTTGATCAAGAACGCGACGATTTTGACCGCGTCGCACGGAACGATCGAGAATGGGTCGATTCTGGTTCGCAATGGGAAGATAGTCGCGGTTGGTAAGGACGTGACCGCGTCGGCTGGTGCGAAGGTGATCGACGCGACGGGCATGTTTGTGACACCTGGTCTGATTGATGCGCACTCGCACTCGGCGTCGGACGACGGCGGCGTCAACGAGGGCACGGTCTCGGTTTCTGCGATGGTCCGCATGCGGGACATCATCAATGATCAAGACCCCAATATTTACCGCCAGCTTGCCGGCGGAACGACGACGATCCACCTCATGCACGGGAGCGCCAATTCGATCGGTGGTCAGAATGTGGTTCTCAAACTGAAATGGGGTAAGACCGCCGAAGAGATGATCGTCCAGGACGCGCCGCGGACGATCAAGTTTGCACTTGGAGAGAATCCTAAGCGCGCAGGCAATCCGACCAATCCGTTCCAAACGGGTGGTCGTCCTCCGCGTTATCCCGCAACTCGAATGGGTGTCGCAGAGACGATTCGCGGAGCTTTTACTGAAGGCCGTGACTACCTCCAGAAATGGGATGTCTATGAAGCGCAGGTCAAGCGCGGTGAGAATCCATTGGCGCCGCGACGCGATCTCAAACTTGATGCTATGGCTGACATCCTCCGTGGGAAGCTGCTTGTCCACTCACACTGCTACCGCGCCGACGAGATTCTCATGCTGATCACAGTGGCCGAGGAGTTTGGCGTCAAAATCCAGACCTTCCAACACGTGCTCGAGGGCTACAAGGTTGCAAATGAGATCGCGAAACACGGCGCCGGCGGATCGACGTTCTCCGACTGGTGGGCGTACAAAGTCGAAGCCATCGACGCGATCCCTGGAAATGCGGCGATCATGGCGCACCGCGGCATTGTCACTTCGATCAATTCTGACAGCGCGGACCTGGCGCGGCGGCTTTACCAGGAGGCCGCCAAGACCATGAAGTACGGCAACCTGACCGAGGAAGAAGCGCTGCGCTTCATTACCCTCAATCCGGCGAAGCAGTTGAAGATTGATCACCGTGTCGGCAGTATCGACGTTGGCAAGGATGCGGATCTCGCGATCTTCAACGGCAATCCGTTCAGCATCTACTCGCACGTCGAAATGACCCTCGTCGAAGGTGACGTGTTCTTTGACCGAAAGACTGATCTTGCGGTTCGCGAACAGGTTGCGAAGCAGAAACGGGTGTTGATTGAAGCCGAACGGAGGACACCCGGTCAGCCGCAACCAGCGCAGCCGATGCCAACCCCGCCGCCGACCCTCACCGAGGATCAGGTTGACGGACACAGGCATCCATAAAGCAGAGTCTTGTGACAGCGCGGAGCGTGAAGGAGAGAACAGTCGTATGAATGCAATGAAGATGTCAAAAGGAAGAGCGCTGGTATTGCTGCTGGGCTTGGTGTCGCTGGCCTCCGTCACCGGCCTTGCACAGAACGGAGAGTATGCCATTCGCGACGCCCGGATCGTGACAGTCACCGGGGCGACCATCGCACGGGGTTCAGTCCTGATCCGGGACGGGAAGATTGTTGCGGTTGGTGAGCGCATCACGATCCCCGCGTCAGCGAAAGTGGTCGACGGTCGTGGGCTCTCAGTTTACCCCGGTCTGATCGATAGCGGAACGACGCTTGGATTGACTGAGATCAGTTCGATCGAGGAAACTCAGGACACGACAGAACTGGGTGACTTCAATGCCAACGCCAAAGCCATCGTTGCCGTTAACGTGCACAGCGAGTTGATTCCAGTGACGCGTGCGAACGGAATCACAACTGTCCTCACCAGTCCTGGCGGTCGACTCATTTCCGGTCAGGCTGCGCTTATCAATCTCGATGGCTGGACCTGGCAGGAGATGGCGGTCAGGCCCTCGGTGGCGATGGCGATGGAGTATCCGCGTCTGGGCGGCGGTGGCAGGCGAGGCGGCGGCGGAGGCGGATTCCAGCAATTTGCTCAGGGAGCAGATGCGCTGCGGCTGGCGGCGCAGAAACAGATCGATGCCCTCAAGAACAAGCTCGAGGAGGCCAGGACTTATGCACAGGCAAAGGAAGCGCGGGCGAAGGATGCGAGTCTCCCCGCGCGACCGACCGACCTCGTGCTCGAGGCCATGATTCCGGTCGTCAACGGGGAATTGCCGGTGCTCATGCAGGCCAATACCGCAGCTGAGATTCGGGGCGCGATTGAACTCGCCGACAAATACAAACTGAAGCTGATCATCACAGGTGCAGACGAGGCAGAGAAGGTCGCATCTCTCCTCAAGGAAAAGAACATTCCCGTCATCATCGGGCCGGTCACCCAAGTCCCGAATCGGGAGGACGATGGGTATGATCGGAACTACGCACAAGCCGCCATGCTCGAGAAGGCAGGAGTCCGCTTCGTATTCAAAACTAATGACGCCGCTTACTCGCGCAATCTGCCTTATCAACCAGGGACTGCGGCCGCCTTTGGCTTGTCGAAGGAGGAAGCACTCAAGACGGTGACGATCTACCCCGCACAAATATTTGGTGTCGACAAGCTGATCGGCAGCATCGAGGTTGGGAAGATCGCCAACCTGATCGTGACTGATGGCGACCCTCTCGAGTTTCGAACCAACACGAAATACATGTTCATTAACGGCAAACCTGTCGATCTATCGAGCCGGCATACGAAGCTCTACGACAAGTTCAACAACAGGCCATAGCAGACTAGACGACGGGAAGGTGCTGACGCGAAGCCTCCTCGCTTCGAGGTCAGCGACCTCCGTCGTTGCTCGCGGCAAATGGACTTCCATTTCGATCAGCACCTCGCGTTTGCGGAGACGATCCCCTCCCGTTTCTATCTCGATTCGGAAACACTGGAACAGGAGCGTCGCAGAATCATTCACCGCGCTCCGCAGCTTGTGGGTCGCCTTGATCAAGTGACACAGCCTGGCAGCTTCTTCACTGCAGATGTTCAAGGCGAGCCGATCCTGATTGTTCGCGATGCCGGCGGAATCCTCCGGGCGTTTCATAATGTCTGCAGGCACCGTGCCGGTCCCGTTGCAGCTGGCAGCGGACGGTGTCAGGTGTTGCAATGCGGCTACCACGGCTGGACCTATTCCCTGGATGGTCGGCTGGTCGGCACTCCCGATTTTGACGGAGTCGAGAACTTCGATCGCAATCAAATGGGGCTGCGGCCGGTTCGCGTCGAGACGTGGGAACAATTTATCTTCGTTTGCCTTGATGGAAATGCGAGCCTTGGAGAGTTCCTGGGAGATATTCCTGAAAGGACGCGCCACTGCAATGTCGGTGCCATGAAGCCCGCCGCGCGCCGGGACTATGTGATTGATTGCAACTGGAAAGTTTATGTCGACAACTACGTCGAGGGCTATCACATCCCGGTCGTGCATCCTTCTCTCATGAGGGAGCTCGACTACGAGC